>PNLG01000044.1 GCA_013822915.1 Sphingomonas sp.
CGGGCCGATATCGCCGACGGGCTGCGCCGTGCCATCCCCGCGTATGAGTTCATCCCCTATTTCGATCCGCAGATCGACCTGACGACCGGCCAGCTGACCGCGTTTGAAATGCTTGCCCGCTGGAACCACCCGCAGCACGGCATCATCACGCCCGAGAGTTTTATCGCGATTGCAGAGGAAACCGGCGCGATGAACGAGCTGTCTTTTGCGCTCATGCGCCATGCCCTGGTCGAAGCGCGCGATTGGGATCCGGGGCTGAAACTGTCCGTCAACATCGCGCCCAGCCAGATCGGCGATGCTCGGTTTGCGCAGCGCCTGCTCCAGCTCCTGACGGAAACAGGGTTTCCGGCTGAGCGGCTTGAGGTGGAAATTACCGAAGCCGCACTGTTTGCCGATCTCGCCATGGCGCAGACGGTGATTGCCAGTCTGAAAAATCAGGGGATCGGGATCGTCCTTGACGATTTCGGCACGGGCTATTCCTCGCTTGCGCATTTGCGGGCGTTGCCGTTTGACCGGCTGAAGATCGACCGCAGCTTCATTGCCTCCATCAACGACAGCGGCGATAGCGCTGCCATCGTCACCGCCATCGTCCGGCTGGGCGAAAGCCTGAACCTCACCATCACCGCTGAAGGGGTAGAGGACGCGACAACGGCGGCGCGGATGCAGGCCATGGGCGCGTCGCGCGCGCAGGGCTACCACTATGGCAAGCCGATGAACCCCGCGCACACCCGCGCGGTGCTGGCGCAGCGGCATTTGTTGCAGCGAGCGTCGGCGTTCGACGGTGCCGAACAATCGGCAGGGGTGCGGCAATCGGCATGATGTGGACTTAGGGCCCCACCCGCCCTAGAGGATCGGCAATGAAGACCGCCGCTGTGCCATGCGATCCCACAATCATCACGCTTGGCTGTCGCCTGAACCTTGCCGAGAGCGAAACGATCCGCGCGATTAATGCCGGGCGGGCGGTGGTGGTGGTCAATAGCTGCGCGGTGACCAATATGGCCGTCGCACAGACCCGCGCCGCGATCCGCCGAGCCCGGCGTCTTCACCCGGACGCGGAACTGACCGTTACAGGGTGCGCCGCGCAGATCGACCCAGCCGGGTTTGCGGCCATGCCAGAGGTCGACCGAGTAATTGGTAATGCCGAAAAGCTCGATCTCGTCGCATGGGGCGCGACCGAGCCTGTCGTGGTGCAGGACATTATGGCCGTGCGCACCACCGCGCCGCACCTTGCGGTAAGCTTTGCCGATCATGTGCGTGCGTTTGTCGAGGTGCAGAATGGCTGCGATCACCGGTGCACCTTTTGCGCGATTCCGTTTGGGCGGGGGAATAGCCGCTCGGTGCCTGCGGGCGCGGTAATCGACCGGGTGGCCGCACTTGTCGATACCGGGCACCGCGAAGTCGTGCTGACGGGTGTTGATTTGACCAGCTATGGCCCCGATTTACCAGGCACGCCCAGTCTGGCGCTGCTGGTCGAGCGGATCTTGCGGCACGTATCGGGGTTGGAGCGGTTGCGGCTATCATCGCTCGATTCGATCGAGATTGATGACCGGCTATTTGCGTTGTTGACGGGGGAAGCGCGAGTGATGCCGCATGTGCACTTGTCGCTGCAGGCGGGCGACGACATGGTGTTGAAGCGGATGAAGCGCCGTCACGCCCGCGCCGATGCGGTTCGGCTGGTCGAACGGCTTAGGGCAGCGCGCCCGGAAATCGCAATCGGCGCGGATCTGATCGCCGGTTTCCCCACCGAGGATACGGCGATGTTCGCCAATACGCTCGCGCTGATCGATGATTGCGACATCGTCCATGCGCACATCTTTCCCTATTCGCCCCGGATCGGCACACCGGCGGCACGCATGCCCCAAATCGACGCCGATGTGCGCAAAGCACGTG
>PNLG01000111.1 GCA_013822915.1 Sphingomonas sp.
TCGTCTTTGCGGACCTGACAAAACTGCGGAGACCGCATTAAGTGGTGCCCATGGCAATCGGGCTCGACAATAATGGCTTTTCCGACGCGCTCGTCATTTTGGGCGCAGCAGGCATTGTCATCCCGGCCTTTGCCCGGTTGAAAGTAAGCCCGGTCATCGGGTTCATTCTGGTCGGGATCATGGTTGGTCCGGCCGGACTGGGCCGGTTGATTGGCGAGGCGCCGTGGCTGCGGCATTTCACCATATCGGATCGCGCGCGCATTGAACCATTTGCGCAATTCGGCATCGTGCTGTTGTTGTTTTCGATCGGGCTGGAGCTGTCGTTCAAACGGTTGTGGGCGATGCGCGCGCAGGTATTTGGTGTCGGCGCGGCGGAACTGATCGGCTCAGGCCTCATTATCGGGATCGCGCTCCATCTGCTGGGTCAGGGATGGCCGGGGGCGATTGCGCTCGGGCTGGCGCTGGGCCTGTCGTCAACCGCGCTGGTGCTGCCGATTGTCGGCGCGCAAAGCCGGGTCGGGCGATCGGCTTTTGCCATGTTGTTGTTCGAGGATCTGGCGCTGGTCCCGCTCCTGTTCGCGCTGGCGGCGATGGCACCGGGCGCAGGTGGCACCGGCTGGGCGATGGCGACGCTGATGCTGGCCAGCGCGGCAACGGTTGCGATCATGTTTCTGACCGGACGCGTGCTGCTCCCCCGGTTATTCGCACAGGCCGCGCGCACCAAAAGCCCTGAACTGTTTCTGGCGGCGGCGCTGCTCGTGGTGATTGTGTCGAGTCTTGCGACCAGCGCGGTGGGTCTGTCACCGATTGTCGGCGCGCTGCTCGCCGGGCTGCTCATCGCCGAGACCGATTATCGGAGCGAAGTCGAAGTAATCACCGCGCCGTTTCGCGGGCTGGCGCTGGGGGTGTTCCTGATTACGGTGGGCATGGGGCTCGACCTGCCGGTGATTGTGCAAAATTGGGGGTTGCTGGCGATCGGGGTGGCAGGCGTCGTGCTGATCAAGGCGATGGTCACCTTCGCGCTGCTCCGGTTGACCGGGCAGCACACCCCCGTTGCCGCCGAAATCGGCGTGCTGATGGCCAGCCCGTCGGAGACGACGCTGATCGTCCTCGGCGTCGCGCTTCAGGCCGGGCTGATTCTGCCGACGACGGCCAATTATTGGCAAACGGTGACAGCGGTCGGACTGACGATTACGCCGCTGCTTGCGCGGCTGGGCCGATTGTCGGCGCGCGTCATTGCGCACCGTGTCGGCGGCGATGCGCCCGAAACCGTCATCGACAGCGACGGACCGGGCACAGTGATTATCGGCTTTGGCCGCGTCGGGCGGATGGTCGCCGAGATGTTGCACGCGCACGGCAAGCGCTTTGTCGCAGTCGAGGCGGATATTGACGCCGTCGCCAACGCCCGGCGCGAGGGGGTTCCAGTGATTTTCGGCGATGTTGCGCGCAGCGAGCTGGTCGACCGGCTCAATCTGGGCCGTGCCGAAGCGCTGATCCTGACGATGGACGACCCGGTGCTGTCGGTGCGGCTAACGCGGCGAGTGCGCGGCTGGGTGCCGGGGCTGACCATCATCGCGCGCGCCCGCGACGTCGATCATGCCGCCGAACTCTACGCCGCCGGAGTCAGCGATGCCGTGCCGGAAACGCTCGAAAGCTCACTGCAACTGGCCGAGGCCGTGCTGGCTGATCTGGGCGTCGCGATCGGCCCGGTCATCGCCTCCATCCACGAGAAGCGCGAAGCGCTGCGCGCCGACATCAAAGCCGCCGCAGGGCTGGACCAGCCGCCGCGCCTGTCGCGCCTGAACAAGTCCTGACCCTGACGGGGCAGGTATGCGTTGACCAGCGCGATACCCAGCAGGGCTTGGATGGGGCGGCAGGATTCGAACCTGC
>PNLG01000223.1 GCA_013822915.1 Sphingomonas sp.
TCGTCCTCAAATCTCGTCCGGTAACCCTAACCGGCGGGAGTAAAGGTGCCCTTAAGCTGCGCGGGGGTTGAGAAGGCGGGCGCGCGCGGTTAAGGTTCGTGCCAACGATCAACAAACGACCGAGGGGCTGATGACCGGCAACGGCAATATCGACACACACCGCGCAACGTATAACTTTGTGCTGGGGCTACTGAAATATGGCGCGGGCATCTCCGCGGTGCTCGCCTTCATCGTCATTTTGCTGATCAAGCCGTAACGGCGGCATGAAAATCGCGGTCCTGAAAGAGCAGCAGGCTGGCGAAGGCCGCGTTGCGGCGACGCCGGAGACGGTGAAGAAATTCATCGCGCTCGGCGCAAGCGTCGCGGTTGAGGCGGGCGCAGGCGCGCTTGCCGCGATCAGCGACGCGCAATTCGCCGATATGGGCGCGGCAATCGGCGACCGCGCGGCAACGGTGGCGGGTGCTGACATTGTCCTCGGCGTGCAGGGCCCGGCGCCTGCGAGCATCACGGGTGCCGCCGCCGGTGCGTGGGTCGTCGCGAGCCTCAGCCCCTTTGCGGAACGTGCCCGCGTCGATGGCTATGCCGCCGCCGGGTTCGAAGCGCTGGCGATGGAATTCATGCCGCGCATCACTCGCGCGCAGTCGATGGATATCCTCTCGAGCCAGGCGAACCTGGCGGGGTATAAGGCGGTGCTGGACGCAGCCGCCGAATATGGCCGCGCGTTTCCGATGATGATGACAGCGGCCGGCACGGTGTCGGCGGCGCGGGTGTTCATCATGGGAGTCGGCGTTGCGGGGTTGCAGGCGATTGCGACCGCGCGGCGGCTGGGCGCGCAAGTGTCGGCCACCGACGTGCGCGCCGCGACCAAGGAACAGATTATGTCGCTGGGCGCCAAGCCGATCTTCGTCGAGAATGTGAAGGGGATCGAGGGCGAGGGCACCGGCGGCTATGCCACCGAAATGAGCGCCGAATATCAGGCCGCGCAGGCCGAACTCGTCTCCAGCCATATCGCAAAGCAGGATATTGTCATCACCACCGCGCTCATCCCCGGCCGCCCCGCCCCGCGCCTCATCAGCGATGCGCAAATCGCAACGATGCGGCCCGGCAGCGTGATCGTTGACCTGGCGGTGGAAAGCGGCGGCAATGTCGAGGGATCGGTGGCGGGCGAAGTGGTCGACATTCACGGCGTGAAAATCGTCGGCCACCGCAATGTCGCCAGCCGCCTGTCGGCCGATGCGTCGGCGCTGTTCGCGCGCAACCTGTATAATTTCCTGTCGACCTTTTGGGACAAGGAAAGCGGCAGGCCGGTGCTTGACGAGGAAATCGGCACCGCCGTGCGGCTGACGCAAGGCGGCAAGGTGGTGCATGAAAGGTTGCTGGCGTGAACAAGCCCAGCTCCGGCGTTCGCATTATGTCGATCGGCCTGATCGCTGCGAGCGCAATCATCGGCCTGGCGCTGCTTGCCTTTTGGAGCGGCTATCAAATTGGCCGGGATATTGGTCGGTCGCACTTCGCGCATCAGCGTGGTGACGTGGAAGGGAGTGCACGCTGATGGATTTCATCTCGACCCTATCGATTTTCGTCATGGCGTGTTTCGTCGGCTATTATGTCGTCTGGTCGGTGACGCCGGCGCTGCATACGCCGTTGATGGCAGTGACAAACGCGATCTCATCGGTGATCATCGTCGGCGCGCTGATCGCCAGTGCTGCGGCGGGCGCGGGCGCGGGGGGAGCGACGTCGAAATGGCTCGGCCTGCTTGGCGTCGTGCTGGCGAGCGTCAACATCTTTGGCGGCTTTGCCGTCACCCAGCGGATGCTGGCGATGTACAAGAAAAAGGACAAGCCGGCAGCGGCCAAGCATTGATTGCGCGGCTAGCGCGTGTGGCGCCGT
>PNLG01000268.1 GCA_013822915.1 Sphingomonas sp.
GCCCTAACGCGAAAAGCGAAAAGGGCGCAGGAGTGCATGACTCCGCGCCTTCTTCCGCGAGCACCTGCCCGCCGGACGCCGGTTCCCTAGCGCAACCGCCGCGATGAGGCAAGCGCGTGCATTGCCGGGGCCGCCGCCGCCGCTATACCCGTTTGATATTGGGCGATTGGGGGATGCGGGATGCGGCGGTTGGGCATGGCGGCGGCACTGGCGGCATCCGCAATGATAATTGGCGGAGCAGCGAGCGGCTCGGGCAAGGCGGGCGACGATCCGCTGACCCGCCCGATTGCGGCGGCATTTGCTGCGCGCTGGCTCGCGCCACAGCCGCCCAAGCGGATATACGGCAACACCTATCTGGTCGGTTTTCGCGGGATGAATGTCGCATTGATCGACACCGGCGCCGGGCTGATCCTGATCGACGCCGCTCTGCCGCAATCGGTGGCGGCGGTGGAGGCGAATATCCGCGCGCTCGGCTTTGCGTTGCGCGATGTAAAGCTCATCCTCAGCACCGAGCCGCATTATGACCATGCCGGGGGCTTGGCAGCACTTGCCCGCGATACCGGCGCGACTGTGGTTGCGAGTGCGGAGGCGGCCGCCGTGCTGCGGCGGGGTAGGGCGGGGGCCGATGATCCGCAGTTCGGCGATCTGCCCGATCAGCCCGCAGTCACCGGCGCACTGCGGATCGCGCGCGACGGGCAGGGGATCAGGCTCGGGCGCGTTACCGTGTTGCCGCTCGCCACCCCCGGCCATACGCCGGGGAGCATGAGCTGGCGCTGGCAATCGTGCGAGGGCGGGCGGTGCCTGAACATGGTGTTTGCCGCCAGCCTGAACCCGGTGTCAGCGGCGGGTTATCGCTTTTCAGCGCCGGAGCATTTGCCGATTGTCGCATCGCTGCGCCGCTCGATCATGCGCATCGCGGCAGTGCCGTGCGATGTGCTGTTCACCGCGCATCCCGACAATTCGGGCGGTGACGCCAAATTTGTGCGGCTGGAGGCGGGCGCGCGGCCCAATCCCTTTGTCGATCCCGCTGGCTGTCGCACGCTGGCGGCGCGACAATCGCGTTTGCTCGACGAACGCCTGACGCAAGAGGGCGTGCCTGCGCGTTAACCCCGCGCCTTGAGCCGATCCTCCGCCAGCGCAATCGCGCGCTGCACACTCGATTCGATCGACAGAAAGCTGGTGTCGAGCACTGCCGCATCGGCAGCGACCATTAGCGGCGCGGTCGTGCGCTGCATGTCGCGCTGATCGCGGGCGCGGATGTCGGCGAGCACACGGTCGATGCTCACCTCATGGCCTTGCCCGCGCAGTTCGGCGTGGCGGCGGCGGGCGCGGATATTGGGGGTTGCGCGGACAAACAGCTTAACATCGGCATGGGGGGCAATCACTGTGCCGATGTCGCGCCCGTCGAGCACCGCGCCGCCCGGCTGATTGGCAAAGCGTTGCTGCCGCATTTTGAGCGCTGACCGGACCAGCGGATGCGCCGATACGACCGACGCCGCCTTGCCGATCTCGTCGCTGCGTAATGCGCCATCGCCCAGCAATCCCTCGTCGAAATCGCAGGCGGCGACCCCGTCCGCTTCGATTCCCGGATCAAGTTCGAGCCGCAGCAAGTTGAGCGCAACCGCGCGATAGAGCAGCCCGGTATCCAGATGCGGCAGCCCGTAATGCCGCGCCAGCGCGCGCGCGATGGTGCCCTTGCCCGATGCGGCGGGTCCGTCAACGGCGATAATCATGCGTTTCCCCCTGCGTGCGCACCGCTCAGGGTTTCCAACAGATCGAAAAACGTCGGAAAGCTCGTGGCGACGGGCGCTGCATCGTCGAGCGTCACGCCGCGACGGCAATGGAACGCGGCAACCGCCAGGCTCATGGCGATGCGGTG
>PNLG01000346.1 GCA_013822915.1 Sphingomonas sp.
ATCGATGCAATAGACGTCGCCGTCACAGATGAACTGGTTTGGGCTGCCGGGCTGATCGGGAACCGGACAGTCATAGACCCGCTCCCAGGTGCGACAGGGCTCGCCTGAGAGGCATTCCTCGCCGACCAGCGCGCAGCCCGGGGTCGTCTCGAGGGTTTGGCAGTCCTGTGCTTCGACATATTGTGCGCAGGTGAACTGCCGCTCCCAAGCCCAGCAGGGCTGTGTCACGGCAACACCGTCGATGATCCGGATGACCGGATCGCTGTCAGAGCAGGCCTCGGTGGCCTCGCGGCAGCTGGCATCCGCTGCGAAGGTGGCGCAGCGGCTTTCATCGCGACTGGTGGTGACGTCCCGCGTCGCTACGATGTTCTGGAGTTCGCCGCCTGTAACCGGGGCGGGGCAGGACATGACACTGATCGGGTTCCCGGGCTCGGCACAAAAGCGCGGTCCGCCGAAGTCGCCCCATTGCAGGCAAGGGCCTTCGATAAATCCCGTGCGCTCGCAGCTCGCCGCATGGAACCGTGTGCAATCTTCTTCAAAGCCCGAACCGAATTCGCTGCACCAATAGATGTAGCGGGTCTGTGTCTCGACCGCGACGTTGAGCGGGATCGCACAGCTGCGCGTCTCCTCGCTCGCCGTGTAGCCGACATTGCAGGTTGCCATGTAGCGCGCGCCTGTCCCGCTGCCCGGGGGCAGCGGGACGCAGCGGCCCTGCGAGCCGCTGACGCTCATGCCGCTGGTAAAGGCGAGCGGGTCGGCGCTGATCTGCCCGCTGCGGGCAACAACCGCATCGAGGTCCTCGGGCGTGAAGCGCGCGCGCCTCTCCATGGAATCGCGCATGGTTCGATAGCCAGCGTCGGTATTCGCCTGGCTTGCACCGTCGCGCTCCATTTGCGCGGGATCATCGAAATAGCGGGCTGCGGGCGGCGCGCTGCTGAAATTCGGGATCCGGTCGGCATCGGGGCGCGTGGTCGCCGCGCTTTGTGCAGCTGCAGCTTGCTCGCGGCCGAAGGCCTTGCCTTCGGCCTTGGCCGCCTCGGTGGGGCTGGGTCCCTGGGGCGCAGTCTGGGCCTGTGCGGTAGGTGCAAGGCACGCGCTGACGGCTGCAAGACTGATGAGGAGCCTTCGCATCATTGTCCGGTCCTTTCGAGGCGGCCAAGGTATTGAGAGGCGATGCGCGCCGCCGGGCCTTGACCGTTTGCAATGGTCTCGAGCGCGAAGGCAGGTTTCACATTGCCGCTGATGCGATCATGTGGCGGCACTGTGGTCTGGCAGTCGAACCCGTCGCACAGGTCGAAGTCGCTGCTTGCGACCACATAGGTCGGGACGCCCGTCACGTTGAAGGCGCGGAACAGGCGCGGGTCGATTCCCACCTGTCCCAGCGTGTCCTGGTCAAGCGCGAGCTTGCCGAGCGCCTCGGTGAAGGCTTTGGCGCTGCCTTGCGGAAAGCCGCGCAGCGCGACCACGCCGCCTGCCGCGTTCACATCGCGGATCATCTGTTTGAGAGCAGCCGGCGGCATCGACAGCGATGCAAATGCGATGAAGCGCGGTGCTTCGCCGAGCTCGCTAGTCGCCATCGCTCCGGCATCGACCACCATGCGGTCGAAATCGAAGATGTCGTCCGACGGCGGATTCGCCGCCGCTTTTGCCGCCTGCGTGTAGCTCTGGCCATGCGTTTGTGCTGCGCGCGCATTGGCATCGGCGTCTTCCATAAGGGCCTTTGCCCGCGCATGTGCGGTGGCAGCGAGCGCCTCGGCCTCGCCCGCATTGATCTCAGCCTTCGCGCGGATGGCAGCGAGATCAAGCTCGGGTTCGATCGACTGTGCCGCAGCTCCGGCAATGGCCGCCATGCTTACGAGGCTCGAAAATACA
>PNLG01000428.1 GCA_013822915.1 Sphingomonas sp.
AGCCCCGGCCGCGCGGGGCAATAATCGCGCTCCTGCCCGCATGCCGGGTTCACGCTGAACAGCGCGAGCGCCATGGCGACTCCCGCGCGAAACCTCGCTGCCATTCCCCCCTCCCCCCTGGCTGGGTGTCAGCCGCCTCGCAGCCTTGCCCAGGTCGGCGCATGATCGCTGGCCTTTTCGCGCCCCCGATGCGCCTTGTCGACACCGGCATCGATCAGGCGATCAGCGGCAACCGGACTGAGCAGCAAGTGATCGATGCGAAACCCGGCATCGCGTTGCCATGCGCCCGCCTGATAGTCCCAGAATGTCCAAACGCCGCCATGGCAGTGGCGGGTGCGCAGCGCATCCGTCCACCCCTGCGCCAGCAACGCGCGATAGGACGCGCGGCTCTGTGGCTGCATCAGCGCGTCGTCCGCCATTGCCGCCACCGAATAAGTGTCATCGTCATTGGGGATCACATTATAATCGCCCGCCAGCACCACCGCGCGCTCCTCTGCCAGCAGCGCTGTGGCATGCGCGCGTAATCGGTCGAACCAGCGCAGCTTATAATCGAATTTCGGCCCGGGTTGCGGATTGCCATTGGGCAGATAGATCGACGCGACGATCAGCCCGCCGACCTCAGCCTCGATGTAGCGGCTCTGATCGTCCTCGGCTTCCCCGGCCAGCCCCTTTTGCCGCAGGACCGGCGTGGCCCCGCGCGCCAGGATCGCGACGCCATTGAATCCCTTTTGCCCATGCCACACCGCGCCATAGCCCGCCGCGTCGATGTCGCGCACCGGCAGGCCGTCATCGGCCGATTTCAGCTCCTGAAGACAGACGACATCGGGCGCTTCCTCGGCCAGATATTCCAACAGGCGCGGCAACCGCGCCTTGATGCCGTTGACGTTGAAGCTGACGATTTTCACCCGGCGGTCAGATCAAACCGAAAAACTGGCGCCGCAGCCACAGCCAGAGGCTGCCTGCGGATTTTCAACCCGAAAGGCAGTACCGCCCAGCGTTTCGACAAAATCAACGGCGGCCCCGCGCACCAGGTCAAGGCTGACCGAATCGACGACCAGCCGCACGCCGTCGGTTTCGACCGTGACGTCATCGGCGGCCACGTCATCTGCCAGCCCAAATCGATATTGAAAGCCCGAACAGCCACCGCCATCGACCGACAAGCGCAGGATCGCGGGCTTCTGCTGTCGATCAGCGATCGCCGCCACGCGCGCAGCGGCCGCAGCAGTCAGCGAAATTTCAGCGGAAGTTATCTCAGTCATCGGCGCTTAAATAGGGCAATGGGCGCCCAACGGCAACGCCGGAGAATTGGGCCAGCTCGACGGCTCGGTTAATTCGCAATATCGCTTGCACCCGGCACGACCTGCACCGGCTTTACTTCGCGCGCGGGGGAGAGATAGTCGGCGGTCTGCAAGAAAGGCAGCGGGTTGACGGCCTGACCATCGACGCGGACCTCATAATGAAGATGGCTGCCCGTGGAACGGCCGGTCGACCCCATCAGCGCAATCAACTGTCCGCGTGTGACTCGCGCATTGGGTGCCACCATGATCTTCGACAAATGGCCATAGCGCGTGGTGATGCCGCGCCCGTGATTAACCTCGACCAGATTCCCATAGCCGCCTGCGCGTTCGGCGCGCGCCACAATCCCGTCGGCGGTCGCATAAATCGGCGTGCCCTTTGCGCCCGGGATATCGACGCCAGCATGCATCGCGGCTGACCCCCGGAACGGATCGCTGCGCACCCCGAACAGGCTGGTAAAGGTCATATTGTCGACGGGTTGCGTCGCCGGAATGGCAATCACGGCCTTTTCCAGCGTCTCCAGCTTTTTCCAGGTCACGAACAGCGACCGGAACT
>PNLG01000093.1 GCA_013822915.1 Sphingomonas sp.
GGCTTGCGTGAGGGCGCACAGCGCGGGATCGCGCGCGGCGGCGGGCTGATCCACGATGCGGTGGTCGCAATGACCGGCGGCGTGACCGAGGCGGAGGTGCGCAAGCTGCGGCACAAGCTGGGCGTGCGGCCGGTGTTCAAGCGGATCGACACCTGCGCCGCCGAATTCGATGCCAAAACGCCCTATATGTATTCCACTTACGAAGCGCCGAGCTTCGGCGAGCCCGAATGCGAGAGCGCGCCGACCGACCGCCGCAAGATTGTGATTCTGGGCGGCGGGCCGAACCGGATCGGGCAGGGGATCGAATTCGACTATTGCTGTTGCCATGCCTGTTTCGCGCTGGCGGACGCCGGGTTTGAGACGATCATGGTCAATTGCAACCCGGAGACGGTGTCGACCGATTATGACACGTCGGACCGGCTGTATTTCGAACCGCTGACGGCGGAGGATGTGCTCGAGATCCTGCATGTCGAGCAGGCGCGCGGCACGCTGGTCGGCGTCATCGTGCAGTTTGGCGGGCAAACCCCGCTCAACCTCGCGCAGGCGCTGGAGGATGCGGGCATCCCGATTCTGGGCACCAGCCCCGATGCGATCGACCTGGCCGAGGATCGTGAGCGTTTTGCCGCGCTCATCAACAAGCTGGGCCTGCGCCAGCCCGCAAACGGGATTGCCCGCAGCCGGGACGAGGCGGTCGCGGTGGCGGCGCGGATCGGCTATCCGGTGTTGATGCGGCCAAGCTATGTGC
Organism: Sphingomonas sp.; assembly: GCA_013822915.1. Taxonomy (GTDB): domain Bacteria; phylum Pseudomonadota; class Alphaproteobacteria; order Sphingomonadales; family Sphingomonadaceae; genus Sphingomonas. The sequence continues at coordinate 746 of PNLG01000093.1, forward strand.
TGGGCGGGCGGGCGATGGAGATTGTCGATTCGCCGCTGCAACTCGACGATTATATCCAGACCGCGGTGCAGGTATCGGGGACGTCGCCCGTGCTGATCGACCAATATCTGCGCGACGCGATTGAGGTGGATGTCGACGCGCTGAGCGATGGCACCGATGTCGTGGTGGCGGGCGTGCTCCAGCATATTGAGGAAGCGGGCGTCCATTCGGGCGACAGCGCGTGTTCGATCCCGCCCTATTCGCTGCCCGCCGACATCATCGCCGAGATTGAGCGCCAGACCAAGGCGCTGGCCAAGGCGCTGTCGGTCAAGGGACTGATGAATATCCAGTTCGCGGTGAAGGATGGCGAGGTCTTTCTGATCGAGGTGAACCCGCGCGCCAGCCGCACCGTGCCCTTTGTCGCCAAGGCAATCGGCGCGCCGGTTGCCAAGTTGGCGGCGCGGGTAATGGCGGGCGAAAAGCTTGCCGACTTGCCGCCGATCGATCGGCATATCCCCTATTTCGCGGTGAAGGAGGCAGTGTTCCCGTTTAATCGCTTTCCCGGCGTTGACCCCGTGCTGTCGCCTGAGATGAAATCGACCGGCGAAGTCATGGGCATCGACGCTGATTTCTCGCTTGCCTTTGCCAAGGCGCAATTGGGCGCGGGCACGGTGCTGCCGCGGTCGGGCGCGGTGTTTGTAAGCGTGAAGGACAGCGACAAGCCGGTCATCCTGCCCGCCGCGCACCGGCTGGTTGCAATGGGGTTCACCATTGTCGCGACCGGGGGGACCGCGACCTATCTCGCTGACAATGGCGTCGCGGTGGAGCGCGTGAACAAGGTGGCGCAGGGGCGCCCGCACATTGTCGACCGGATCAAGGACGGGCGCATCGACCTGATCATCAATACGACCGAGGGGTGGCAATCGCTCAAAGATTCGCAACCCATCCGCGCGTCGGCGCTGGCACAAAAGATCCCCTATTTCACCACTGCCTCCGCCAGCGTCGAAGCGGTGCGGGCGATCGAGGCGTTGAGTGGCGAGACGCTTGAAGTGCAGCCGCTGCAATCCTATTATCTTCGTTCGCACAAATAATCCCCGACAATGAAGCGGCGGTGCGGGCGGGGCCG
>PNLG01000319.1 GCA_013822915.1 Sphingomonas sp.
ACGTCCCTGCGCTGAATGGTCGCGAATGTCCGCGAGCCGGGCATTTTGTCGAGGACATAGAGCCTGACCGCAATGCTGGTGCCGTGCTTGGTATAGGCCTGCTCAAGGCGGATCGAGGTGCGAACCGTGACGGGTGCCAGCGTGCTCTCGAAGATTTCGCGCATTTTGGCCGACCGGGAGAACCAGTCGGGCATGACCGCGACGATGCGGCCGCCGGGGCGCAGATGGGTGATCGCGGCGGCAAGGTGGCGCACGGCAGCAAGGTGATCCGCGCCGCGCCCGAGCGAGCGCGAGAAGGGCGGGTTCATGAGGATCAGCGAGGGCGGGTTCTTGTCGGCAAGCGTGCTGGCGATTGCCGCGCCGTCATCGCCGGTGATCGTGGTGCCGGGGAAAATGTCGGCTAGGCGTGCGCGGCGGGTCTCATTGAGTTCGTTGAGCTGCAACTCGGCGACGCGCGGAAGCTGGCATACGAGGAGACCGTTCCCGGCGCTCGGCTCAAGGACGACATCGCCCGGCTGAGCATCGGCGAGCATGACGGCGACCGCGGCAAGATCTACGGGCGTCGAGAATTGCTGCCAGTCGAGCTGTTCTTCGCTACGGACGGTCTGGGTCGGGAGGCGGTTCATCAGCGCAATCGACCGGTCGATGTTCTCGTGCGTGAATGTTGCGCCGGCGGCGGCGCTGAGGCTCAATGCCAGCGCGTGCTCGAGCACCTCGAAGCTGTCGCGCTGGGTCCAGCGACCGCTTGCGTCATTGCCGCCATAGGCGCTGGTCATCGTTGCGTTCATCATCGCGCGCGTGATGGTGGTGCCATTGTCGATGAGAATGCTGAGCGCGCGTGCGGCGAGCTGGGCGGGTGTCTGGCGCTGCGCTGCCGCTTCGAACAGGTCTGTCATGGGAGTTCTCCTGGGTTTGGCTCACCTCATCACGGGCAAGCCAATCCCTCCCCTCCCCCTCCCCTTTAACGGGGTCCCGGAACCGCTCCCCAGTCCACGTAACCTGCGGGCGGTGCGACGCGTCGGATCGTCAGCCCTTCGCGGGCGTGGGCTTCGGCAGCGTTGATGCTTGCCCGTCGGCCTTCGGGATCATTGTCTTCTGCGATGATCAACTCAGCGATCCCTTGAGGAAGGCGGACGAGATCGAGTCTCTCTGCTCCGAGCGAGGACCAGGTGGGGATTCCGTGCAGTTCTGCAAAGCGCGCGGCGCTTTCGAACCCCTCGGCAAGTGCGAGGATCTTGCCGGGTCGTCTTCCCTGCCAGCTTCCGGCTTGCGGGTTCCCGATCATCAGCTTGGAGCGGTAGCCCTGCCCTCTTGGCTTGAGGAAAATGCGCTGCACGGCCTTGATCTCGCGCCCCTCGCGCACGCCTACCAGCAGCGCGGGTTCGAACACCGTATGAGGCTTCCGGCCCCTCGGGCATCGAGGATGGTAGCGAAGGTCGTCATGGCGCGCCGCGATATTGCGGTGGCCGCAATAGGCCTCGCCCCAGGTGTTCGTGATATCCTCGCCCTGTGACCAGAGGTTGCGGGCTATCGCGGTTGAGTCGAATGCACGGGCTGGGCCATCCGGGAACGCATAATGCTGGCCCGGGACGATGGTCGCGAGCTCGCGCAGCACATCGGCCGGGTCGCATCCGGCAAAGCAATGGACGAGGATGTCGTGGTCGCCCTGTCTCAGCGACAGGCTGGGGGTTGCGTCAGCATGGGCTGGACAGCGGCACATGGCGTTGTAGCCTGACCAGCTGCCGCCAAGTGCGCCCACGATATCGATGAGGCGCTGTGAAGGGGGTTTGGCAGTAAGTGGCATGGCAAGTCCTTTCGAGTTCCCCCTTCCCCGCCCC
>PNLG01000359.1 GCA_013822915.1 Sphingomonas sp.
TTGATCTGCGCGCCCAGTGCTTCGATGCGGGTGTCCTTTGCCTCGATCTGTTCGCGAAGCGCGGCAAGGCGGTGGCCGTGAAGGCCCAGTTGATCGTCAAGATCGGCCACGCGCGCCGCAAGCGTCGACGTGGCCGGGTCTGGCTCGGCGGTTGCTGTGGCTGCGAGCGCGAGATCACCCATGATGGATAGCGGCGCGACCGGTTCAGCGACCTCCGGTGGCGCAATCGTCAATGACGTAGCAGCGACGGCTGACGCAGCGTCCGGCGGGACCTGCGCCTCGATTGGCATCGCTTGGGCCGGCACCGGTGCGGCGGGCACGTCCCCGCTCATATCAGCGACCACGGATGCCACGGCGCCTGCGTCGATCACGTCAAGCTGCTCGATCGCCCCCAGCAGCAGCACCCGCCCGGTCAATTGGTTCAACCGGCGTGGCACGCCGTCTGACGCAGCGTAGAGCGCGGCAAAAGCATCGTCGGTAAAGCTCGGGCGCCCGGCCCAGCCAACAATGTTCAACCGGTGATGGATATAGCCCGCCACTTCGCCTGCGCCCATCGGATCGAGGTGGTGCGTCGCGATTACCCGTTGGCGCAACTGTTCCAGCCGCGACGATCCGTTCAACCGCTCGCGAAATTCGGGCTGGCCCAGCAGGAAGATCTGGAGCAGCGCGTGCCCGCCCGCCTGAAAGTTAGAGAGCATCCGCAGCTCTTCCAGCGCGCTGGTGTGGAGTGCTTGCGCCTCATCCACGATCAGCAACGTCCGCCGCCCGCTGCGCGCGACCAGGTGCAAGCCGCGCTCGATCTGCGTCAGCATTTCCGCCTTCGACAGCCCGGCACAGTCGATGTCGAGCCCCGCGCCAACAATCCGCAACAGGTCATCGGCCTCGATCTGGGTAGACACCAACTTGATCGCGTGCAGCCGTTCGCGATCGATCGTTGCCATCAAATGCCCGACCAGCGTGGTTTTGCCCGCGCCAATGTCGCCGGTGATGACGATAAAGCCCTCGCCCTGGCTCAGCCCATAGCCGAGATAGGCCATCGCCTTGCGGTGCGTGGCCGTGTCGAACCAGAATTTCGGATCAGGCGTGAGCTGGAAAGGGCGCCCGCTTAACCCGTAATGTTCGTCATACATGGTCGATGCCGCCTCGCGCGATTGCCGCTTGATGGTTAGAAGGAATAACGCCCGCCCAGCAATGCCTGGATCGACGTGATCGAGCGCTGCTGGTCTTGCCCGAAATTATAGATGCCAACCGAGCCAAAGGCATTGAACCGGCCAAAGCGGCGGTTCAGCGTGGTCGTCGCACCGACATTGTAAACGCCGACCTGCGTGCCAAAGCCGCTCAGGAAATAGTTGGCAAATACATTCGCGTCGATCGACGTGCGCGTATCAAGCTGATGGTTGATATACCCCTGAAGGTAATAGCTCTCATCCTCCAGGCCCTGAATAATCACGCCCGGCCCTGCATTGGACGCAAGATAACGGCGGTTGGCATAGCCCGCGCCGAGGCCAAAGCTGGTCCGCCCGCGGCTGACCGAGATGACCGCATCGACGCCCCGGCTGCGGAATGCCGATGTCGATACCGATTGCAGCGCGCTGTTCAGGCAATTGCCCGCCGCCCCCCCTTGCGCGCCAAAGACGCAACCGTTGAAATTCTGGCCAAGCTGATCCGAGCCGGGGTTAAACGCGGTTGGAATTTCGGTCAGGCTGGTTTGAAGCTGGCGCCCAAAGGTCTGAATCCCGTCATAGCCCGACACCCGCACCGCGACCGTCTTTGACGCTTGATAGGTCAGGCTGCCGACCGCGC
>PNLG01000418.1 GCA_013822915.1 Sphingomonas sp.
CCACCGCAACCGAGTTGGTCGAAATTCGGGCCAAGCAAGAGGGCCTGGGACGTCCGGCCTCGACCCGGGCGGCGCTGATCCCGATCCGCAAATCGGCCGAATGGTGGGAAATGGCGCAGGACCAGCGGCGCGCCGTTTATGAGCGCGGATCGCATTTGCCGATCGGGCTTGATTACCTGCCCGGCGTCGCGCGCAAGCTATATCATTCGCGCGACCATGGTGAAGCGTTTGATTTCCTGACCTGGTTCGAATTCGCGCCCGATCAGGAAGAAGCGTTCGACCATATGCTGGTCCGGTTGCGTGCCTGCGCCGAATGGGAATTTGTCGACCGCGAAGTCGATATCCGGCTGACGCGCGTCAAACCATGACGCCGTCACCACGCACCTGCCACTGGGCGAGCGCGGCGCGATAGTCACCGGGCAGCGCGGTTGCCCCGCCCGCGCTGCTCATCACCACCACCGTGTCGCAGGTCGCAATGGGCCGGCCATGCTGAAACGCGGCCGACAAGATGGTCCAACTGCGCGTGCCGACCGTGCCAATGCCGCTTGCGACCACGACATCGGCGGGGAAATGCCCCTCGCCCAGATAGTTGATCACCACTTGCGCGACCAGCCAGCGCGCCTGCCCGCGCCACGCGTCGAGCCCGACTGCCTGGTTGAACTTGACGCGCCCGCTCTCCAGAATGGCCGCCATCCCGACATTGTTGATATGGCCAAGCACATCCAGATCCTGAAACCGGGTCTGGATTACTTCGTGATGCGGGTAAGCCTCAGGCGCAAGCCGCCAGGGGTCGGGGCGCGGCATGCCGCGTCAGAGCCCGGCTGCGAACAAGTCAGACTTGCCGAGCGGCACGCCCTTCATCCGCAAGATGGCGTAAGCGATCGATAAGTGAAAGGCGATGTTGGTCGTCGCAAACACGCTCAACCATTGCCCGGACGGCAGGGTAAACTCCATCGATTCGCGCAGCGTGTGGGTGAGCGGCACGTCATCGCGCCCGGCGAACTGGTCGGCGGAAAAAGCGGCAAGCTTTGCCCGGGCATCGGCGAACGCGGCGTGAAATCCGGCAACGTCCAGCGTTTCGTCAACCGCGCCCAGCTCCGGCAGTCCGGCCGCGCGGGCGGGCCACCAGAGCGAGAAGTTGGTGACCACCATCAATTGAAACGCCAGCGGGTGCATATCATCCGCCAGCCGCCAGCCAAGCATCTCCGCCTCGCTAATGCCCTTCGCAGCGGCAAATTCGCTGCCCTTGGTCAACAGATGGTCAGCCGCGGCGAGATGCCGGCGGTAAAGGTCGACAAAGGTAAACAGCGATACGGTCATGGCGGCATTCCTGTTGGGGCGCGCGGCCGGGCGGCGATTACCGGGCCGTCAGACGGCGTGGCCGGGAGACTGGCCGCGCTTGGGCGAGACCGGGCGCAGCACACGCCCGGCCGCCCGGCGCATCACCGCGGCGCCATGCGGATCGCGCCGTCGAGGCGGACATCCTCGCCATTGAAATAGCTGTTTTCGACCATTGTTAGGGCGAGGTGCGCATATTCGGGCGGGCTGCCGAGCCGCTTGGGGAAGGGCACCGAGGCGGCGAGCGCGTCCTTCACATTTTGCGGGGCGCCGCGCATCAACGGGGTTTCGAAAATGCCCGGCAGGATGGTGTTGATCCGAATCCCCTCGCCCATCAGGTCGCGCGCGATGGGGAGCGTCATACCGACCACGCCGCCCTTTGACGCGGAATAGGCCGCCTGACCAATCTGCCCATCTTCAGCCGCGACCGAGGCGGTCATCACCATGGCGCCGCGCTCGCCATCT
>PNLG01000266.1 GCA_013822915.1 Sphingomonas sp.
TAAGTCCGGGGTGCGCGGACGCGTGGTCAGCCGCGAAGGCAATCTCGTCAGCCAGGCGCTGCTTGCCGGCATCGTCGGCGGGTTCGGGCGCGGCTTTTCGGCCAATGCCAATGGCATTTTCGCCGGGCAGCTCGGCGCTGGCCAGCAGCGCCCTTCCCTGTCGGCGACCGACATCGTCGCCGGAGGTCTCGGCCAGGGCGCAGGCGAGGCGGCCGACACGGTCAGCAAGTACCTCATCGAACGCGCCGAACAATACCAACCCGTCGTCGAGATGCCGACCGGCATCGAGGTCGAGATCGTCTTTCTCGACGGCGTTTATGTGAGGAATTCCCAATGAGCGGACAAGAAAACCACTCCCCGACGCGCACAGCCGCGCGCTGGATCCGACCCGCCGCCGCGATCGCATCGCTCATCGCGCTGTCAGCGGCAACAGGCTGGGCTGCGGCCAGCCTCGCCAGCACGGCGAAGACCCCGGACACCGTCACTGTCAGGAAGGCGCTCGAACTGCGCCTGCCCAAGACGCCGATCACGCAGATTGACTGCAAGGGGATCGGGGGCCTGTGCGAGATCGCGTCCAGATCGACGCTGTTCTATGTCGACCGGGCTGCCCGCTATCTCGTGATCGGCCGGGTCTACGACATGGAGACGCGCCAGGATCTCACGGCTGCGCGGCTGCTCGAGCTCAACCCTGACCTCCTTACCGCGGGTGCGCCGCGCAATGCGCAGGCACAAGAGGCATCGCAGCAGGCCCCGCGCGCTAGCGCCACCAAGGTCTCGATCACAGGGCTTCCGGCCAATGGCGCGATCATGTGGGGACCGGCAAACGGCCTCAAGGCCGTGGTCTTTTCCGACTTCAACTGCGCCTACTGCAAGAAGCTCGAGGATGAGCTGAAGGCCATTGGCGCGCGGGTCGAGGAGCGCCCTATCTCGATCTTCGGGGCCGAGAGCCGCCGCGAGGCCGAACGGGTGCTGTGTGCGCCGCGCCCCGATCTGGCGCTGAGGCTGGCCTATGCCGGCACTGCGCTTGCCAATCCCCGGCCCTGCGACACCAGCGGTCTCGATGCCAACGAGGCCTTTGCCAAGGCCAACGGCTTCAATGGCACGCCGGTGATCGTCCGCCCGTCCGATGGCGCGGTGCTCGAGGGCTACCGCCCGGCGCACATCTTGCGCGCCTTCCTCTCCGGCAAGCCGACGCCGGCTCCCACCCCGACCACGAAAGGATGATCGCCATGCGTCACAATGTCCGACTTCCGCTGTGCGCCAGCCTCGCCGTCCTGCTCGCTGGCTGCGCCACCTTCGGCACCAATGTCGAAGGTTCGTTCCAGTGCCGCGCGCCCCAGGGAGACTGCGCGCCCTCGCACATCATCGACGCGCGCGCGGCAGGCGAGATCAGGCAGGCTGAACCGCCCACAAACACCCTCCGCCCGCAGCGCATGGTCGATCCGGGCGATCAGGCGCGCACCGCCGAGCGCACCTTGAAGATCGTCTTTCCGGCGCGGGTCGATGAAACTGGAACCCTGCATGATGAGGCGGTGGCCTGGGCCGTCATCGAAAGCCCGCGCTGGGCGGCCGAGCTGCGTCGCCGCCCGGGCAACGAGGCGGCAACGCCGCTGATGCGCCAGCTACGCCGTCAGTTGAAGACCGCGCAGGAGCAACGGCTATCCACCATCAATGGCGATGCCGAAGCGGACAGCGAGGACAATCCCTCGTCGCTGTTTTCTTCCGCACCCAGCACTGACCTTTCCCCCTTGGCCTCGCCGCTGGTCCTCCCCTCCACGGCGCGCGAGGCCGATGCCGGTGCC
>PNLG01000203.1 GCA_013822915.1 Sphingomonas sp.
CGGCATGGTCGGGCCGCTGCTGATCGACCTCGGGACCGAGGCGCAGAAGGCGCGCTACCTGCCGGGTATTCTGAACGGCGATGATTTCTGGGCGCAGGGCTATTCGGAACCCAATTCGGGGTCTGACCTCGCCTCATTGAGCTGCCGGGCCGATCCCGATGGCGATGATTACATCATCAACGGCTCGAAGATCTGGACCACCTATGCCCACCACGCCAACCGCATGTTCATGCTGGTGCGCACCAGCAATGAGGGCAAGAAGCAGCAGGGCATCACTTTCCTGCTGCTCGACCGGACCGATTATCCGGGCATGACGATCCGCCCGATCATCGGGCTCGACGGGTTTCCGGAGCAGTGCGAGGTGTTCTTCGAGGATGTCCGGGTGCCGCAAGCAGGCCGGGTCGGCGCGGAGAATGAGGGCTGGAGCGTCGCCAAACACCTCCTCATCCACGAACGCGGCATCAAGGGCGGGATGAGCCCCACGCTGACGCATTATTGCGCCCGCGCCCGGCAGGCGGCGGCGCAGACCCCATCGCCCTTTGGCGGGATGCTGGCGCACGATCCGGTGTTCCAGCGTGAGCTGGGCGAGTTGGAAGCCGATATCGCCTCGCTCGGCCATTTCGAGAAGCTGGCGATCAGCGGTCACGCCATCCTTGATGATCCTGCCTTCCCCTCGATCAACAAGACCATGTCGTCCGAACTGACCCAGCGCACCTCGACCGTGATGATGCAGCTTTCGGGCGTGGACGGGCTGGCACGGCAGTTGGAGGCGTTGCGCGTGGGATCGAATGTCGAGCCGCTGGGCAGCGAGTTCGACCTGATCTCGATGCCGCTCTATCTCAACAGCCGCGCGACTTCGATCTATGCCGGGTCGAACGAAGTGCAGCGCGACCTGATCGCGCGCAGCCTGGCGGCAACGGGGGCCTGAGACCATGGATTTCAACTTCACCGAAGAGCAACAGATGCTGCGCGACAGCGTCGGTCGGTTTCTCCAGAACGACTATGATTTCGACGCGCGCCAGAAGCTGGTGCGCAGCGACGCGCCCTGGTCGCCCGAAGTGTGGCAGCAATTCGCCGAGTTCGGTCTGCTCGCATTGCCCTTTCCCGAGGATCAGGGCGGGCTTGGCGGCTCGATCGCCGATTGTGTCGCCTTTGCCGAATTGTTCGGCAAGCATCTGGTGGTCGAACCCTATACGCCGGCGATCATGCTGGCGGGCGGTGCGCTGGCGGCGAGTGACGATCCCGCCGCGCAAGCGTGGCTGGCAAAGCTGATCGCGGGCGAGACAGTGGTCGCCTTCGCTTACGAGGAAGGGCATGGCACGCCGTCCCCTGAGCTGGTCACCATGGCGGCACAGGCCAATGGCACCGGATACATCCTCTCGGGCGAGAAGCGGCTGGTGATCGCGGGCGCCGATGCTGAGGCGCTGGTCGTGGTGGCCAGCAAGGGGGATGGCGGCGCGCCCGCGCTGTTTCTGGTCGAGGCCAGGGCCGAGGGGCTGGAGCCGCGCGCTTACTCCACGATCGACGGGCGCAGCGCGGCGAATATCCGCTTCGACGCCGTGCCGGCGGTGGAGCTTGCCGGAGCGCAAGCTGCGCTGGATGGCATCCTGGCCAACGCCATCATCGTCCAGTGCGCCGAAGCGGTCGGCGCGATGGGCGCGCTATTCGCGATCACCGCTGAATATGCCATGACCCGCAAGCAATTTGGTGCGCCGATCGGCACTTTCCAGACGGTCGCGCACCGGCTCGCCGATATGAAGATCGCCTACAGCAAGGCGCGCGCGAGCCTGCTCTACACGAC
>PNLG01000294.1 GCA_013822915.1 Sphingomonas sp.
GCGCGGGGCGGATGGTGCTGAGCCCGCTGGCGAGCGCGGATCAGCCGCCGCTGCGCTCGACCAGCGGGCTGTTGACCCGCAATGAAGGGCAACAGCTGCGTGTGCTCCACGTGATGCGCGGTGGGCCTGCCGAGGCAGCTGGATGGCGCGACGGCGAGGCAATCTGCGCGATCGACGGCACGCCGATATCGCCCGATTATGCGCGTGGCAGCCTGAGCGGATGGTCGGTCGGTGCGCCGGGCCGCGTTGTCAGCTTTGCGCTGTGCGACGGCACGCAGCGCACGCTGACGCTGCGGCACTTTTACTGATCCGCGCGCGCCCATCCGCCGACGCGGACGCTTGCATCGCGCGCGGCGGCCCGGCACAAGGCAATGACCCCTCCCCTGGTGCTCAAAGGAGTTTTGCCATGCGCTATCGCTCTCTCGTTGCTCCGCTTGCCGTTGCCGCCCTTGTTGGCGCAGGCGCGCTGATCGCCGCCGCTCCCAAGCCGTCGCCTGCGCTCATTGCCGCGGTCAAGGCGCCGAGCCGCACCCCCGCCAATATCGCGCGTGACGCGCATCGCCACCCGGCCGAAACGCTCGCATTTTTCGGCGTGAAGCCAACCGACAAAGTGGTTGAAATCTGGCCAGCCGGTGGATGGTATACCGAAATTCTAGTCCCCTATCTTGCCAAAGGGCATTACATCGCCGCCGCCCCAGCCGAGCGCGCCCGCAGCGGCATGCAAAAGCTGATGGCGGCCAATCCGGCCGTCTATGGCGAGATCAAGTTCGCCACCTTCCCGGGCGCCGACGCCGTCGACAAGGTTGCCGATAACAGCGTCGATGTCGTGCTGACCTTCCGCAACGTCCATAACTGGAGCTTTGGCGCGACCGATCAGACGCAAGCGGCATTTGACCAGATGTTTGCGATGCTCAAGCCCGGCGGCACGCTGGGCGTGGTCGAACACCGGCTACCCGAAAGCGCATCCGGCGCTGGCGAGGCAAAGAGCGGCTATATGAAGCGCTCGTCGGTCCTCGCTTATGCGACCAAGGCCGGGTTCACGCTGGCCGGGGAAAGTGCGATCAATGCCAACCCCAAGGATACGCATAACTATCCAAAGGGCGTGTGGACGTTGCCGCCCAATTACGCCGAAGCCGATAAGGACCGGGCGAAATATGCAGCGATCGGCGAAAGCGACCGCATGACGTTGAAATTTGTCAAGCCAAAGAAATAAGCGCGTGCCCCCCGGCCACAAGGCTGCAAAGCGCTGGCCGGGGGGCTTGACCGCTATTGTTTGTAGATCACCCCGGCCCGCATCACGAAGCTGACCCTCTTTAAGGCCCGCACATCGGCCAGCGGATCGGCTGCAACGGCGATCAGATCGGCGCTCTTCCCGGGTTCGATACTGCCGACCTCGCCCGCCACCCCCAATAGGTCGGCAGCGTTCACCGTTGCCGCGACGATTGCTTGGGTCGGCGTCATGCCGTGCTTCACCATCAATTCGAATTCATCGGCGTTGCGGCCATGTTTTGACACGCCGGCATCGGTGCCAAACGCGATCTTCACGCCGGCGGGCACGGCCTTTTCCAGCGCCTTCCCCGTGATCGAAATGCGCCAGTCAATCTTTGCGCGCACCTCCGGCGGATAGGCATTGGGGTTGGCGGCGATCCGCTCAAGATAGCCGTTCACCGTCGACAGAGTGGAGACATAATAGGCACCCGTCCGTTTGAACAAGGCGATCGCTTCATCATCCATCAACGTGCCGTGTTCGATCGAATCGGCACCGGCGCGCAGCGCAAGCACGATACCGTCCGCGCCATG
>PNLG01000191.1 GCA_013822915.1 Sphingomonas sp.
TTGAACTTGATGACGATCCGTTTGGCATCCTGGGGGATACCCGCATTGGAAAGCCGGTCGGCGCAGGGCTGAATCTGGCGGCGGATCGCATCCTGAATCCCGGCAAGCGCGCGCGCGTCGATGACCGCGCCCAGCGGTGCGACCGTGGTGCCAGGGCTGGGCTTGTCGGTAAGCCCCTTCAGAATATCGTCCGAAAGGCGCGATCCGCGCGGCTTGGGCTTGGTGGCGGTGGCCGCTTGGCCGGTGCCGGGTTTCGCGGCGGGCGGCGCGGGTTTGGGCGGAGTCGTCGTTGCGGCAGCCTGGGTCGATGGCTTCGCGGGCGCAGGTTTGGCGGGCGCGGGTTTGGCGTCGGCCACGGCTGCGGGCTTGGGAAGCGGCTGCTTGGGTGGCGTTTTGACCGGGGCGGGTTGGGGCTTTGCGGGCTGAGGTTTTGCAGGTTCAGGCTTTGTGGGCTCGGGGGGCGGGGGCGGCGTATCCTCGGGCGGGCCAATATCGGGGGCCTGCGACGGGGCGGGTGCCTCCACCGCCTTGGGCGCGCTTGATTGCAGGCCGATTTCCTCGACCAGCGACACATCGACCGCGGGCGGCGGCGGCACCGGCGGCGTGGTCCGCTCTAACCCGCGCAGCGACAGGCCCGCGACCAACGCGACATGAAGCAGCACCGCCAGCCCGAGCGCAATCCGGTCGCCCGTGTCCAAGGCGGTGTCGATCGACCGCGCGCTCATGCCCTCACCGCCTGCGCCACCGCGCCGTCATTGCCCCTGCGCCACCGTGACGAGCGCAACCTTGGTCAGCCCGGCGCGGCTCAGCTCACCCATCACCGCCACCACCTTGCTATAAGGCAGTTCGCGGTCGGCGCGCAGATAGACTTGCGGCGGCTCTGCCCCCGACCTCGCCACCAACTGCGCCAGCGCATCGGGCAGCGTCGCGTCGCTCACTTCCACTTCATCCACAAACACCGTGCCACGCGCGTCAATCGCGATCCGCACTGGCTTGGCCGGATTGGCGAGCGGCTTGGCGCGGCTGTCGGGCAGGTTCACCGGCACGCCCGCCGTCATCAGCGGCGCGGTCACCATGAAGATAATCAGCAGCACCAGCATGACGTCGACCAGCGGCGTGACATTGATGTCGGCCATCGGCGCGCGCCGCCCGCGTGCCGCTTGCGAAGGGAGTTTAACCGCCATCAGCGCCGCGCCACCGGCACTTCGAGCTGGCGCGACAAAGTGGTGTGGAAACTGTCCGCAAAGCGGTTCAGCCGCGCCTCGATCCGGTTAATCCGGTGGCTGAAGCGGTTATAGGCAATCACGGCCGGGATGGCCGCAAACAGCCCAATCGCGGTCGCAAACAGCGCCTCGGCAATACCCGGCGCGACGACCGCAAGCGAGGTGCTTTGCGCCTGCGCGATGCCGCTGAAACTGCGCATAATGCCCCAAACCGTGCCGAACAGCCCGACAAAGGGCGCAACCGACCCAATGGTCGCCAGAATATTGAGCCGGTCGGCAAGCGCATCGACTTCGGTTGCGACCGCCGCGCCCATCGACGTCGCGAGCCGCTCGCGCGTCCCCTCCCGGTCAATAGTGCCGCCGGTGGTCGACCGCCGCCACTCCGCCACACCCGCTGCAAACACCCGCGCGACCGGCAGATCATCTTCACCGCGCAGCCGGTGAAACGCGTCGATATCCTCCGCCTTGTTGAAGTCGCGCTCAAAAGCGTTGCCCCGTTTGGTGACCCGGCCAAGCTTGATTGATGCGGCCAGGATAATCCCCCAGGTCCAGATGCTGGCGAGCAACAGCCCGACCA
>PNLG01000371.1 GCA_013822915.1 Sphingomonas sp.
TCGCCTGACCGCCTAGCACGCCTGTGTTACTAATCGGTTGGCAATTGTCGCGAGGATCGCCGGATCAGCGGACCCCATCCATGCCCGGCCCGACATCGGCGGTCGGCAAGTAACGCGGCGGCACGCGCTTGCGGCTCGCCTGTTCATAGACATAGCCCGCCTCCAATAGCTTCTGCTCGGTGTAAGCAGTGCCGATGAATGACAGGCCGACCGGCAACCCCTTTACCAGCCCCATCGGCACGGTGAGGTTGGGATAGCCCGATACCGCAGGCAATTCGCTCGACGATGGCCCCTGATATTGGTCGCCATATACCGGCTCGATCAGCCAGCCGGGGCCATAGCTTGGCGCGACCAGGATCGCGGCATCGGCCTTGGCCAGCACGGCATCAATCCCCTCAACGCCTGCCAGCCGCTTGGACTTGGCGCGCGCGCCCAGATATTCTGCGTCGTCCAGCCCGCGCGTCTTTTCAGCTGCGATAAAAGTTTCCTGCCCGAAAAACGGCATTTCGGCGGCCTTGTTCGCCTCGTTAAAAGCGATGACATCGGCGAGCGTGCGGGTTTTGACCGCAGGCGGCGTGGTGGCGAGATAGGTGTTGAGATCGCCCTTCAACTCGCTCAACAGCACGGCGAACTCGGCCTCGCCCAGTCCGTCGCTCTTGGGGGCGTCTGCCTCGACCAGCACGGCCCCTTGCGCCTTCAGCACGTCGAGCGCTGCCTCAAACGACGCCCGCAACCCGTCCCCCATGCGCGGGCGCAGCACCGCGATCCGCACGCCTTTCAGCGATGCCGCCGCCAGCGTGCGCGTGTAATCTCCCCGGCGTGCGCTTGCGTCCTTGGTTGCGGGGTCAGCCGGGTCGCTCGCGATCATCGCGGAAAACAGGATCGCGGTGTCCATCACGCTGCGTGCCATTGGCCCCGGCGTGTCCTGACTATGGCTGATCGGGACAATATGCGTGCGACTGACCAGGCCGATGGTCGGCTTCAGCCCGACCAGCCCGTTGATCGACGACGGGCACACAACCGAACCGTCAGTCTCGGTGCCGAGAGCGGCTGCGGCAAAGCTCGCCGCGATCGCTGCCCCCGATCCGCTTGACGAGCCGCAGGGCGTGCGGTCGAGTGCATAGGGATTGCGCACCTGCCCGCCGATCGCGCTCCACCCGCTGATCGAATTGTTCGAGCGGATGTTCGCCCATTCCGACAAATTGGTCTTGCCCAATATGACCGCGCCCGCACGGCGCAGTTCGGCTACCACCGGCGCGTCGCGACGAGTGACGTTGTCCTTCAGCGCCAGGCTGCCTGCGGTCGTCGCCACCGGGTCGAGCGTTTCGATGTTATCCTTGATCAGGATCGGAATCCCGTCGAGCGGGCCAACCGGCTTGCCCGCTTTGCGCCGGGCGTCGGCGGCCTGCGCCTGCGCGATGGCATCGGGATTGACCGCAATCACCGACCGCAGCGTCGGCCCGGTGCGATCCATCGCCGCGATCCGCGCCAGATAGGCGCGGGTGATCGCCACGCTGCTGGTGCCGCGCGCCATCATCGCGCGGAGCTGGTCGATCGAGGCTTCTTCAACCTTCGGCGTGGCCTGCGCCAACAGGGGAGCAGCGGCGTTGGCTGATGCGGCAAATAACGTGGCGTAGAAAAATGATCGCATGACAACCCCCTGTGCCGGTCCGGTGGGTCAAGCCTAGCGCGGTGCGAGCCGGTGGCAAGCGGGGTCTTGGCCGATCATGGCCAGCGCATCCCTGGTCCAAATGAAAAGAGGCTGCCGGG
>PNLG01000050.1 GCA_013822915.1 Sphingomonas sp.
CGGCGACGATGTGCTGGTCGAGCTGACCCCCTATGATCTGACCAAGGGCCGGATCACTTACCGCTTCAAGTGAGCGCGGCGGCGCCCGCTGCCACGCCAATGCTGGTATTGGCGTCGACCAGCCCCCGGCGGCGCGACTTGCTGGCCCGGCTGGGCGCGGTGCCCGATCGCATTGTAGCGCCCGATATCGACGAGACGCCGCGCGCCGGGGAACTCCCGCGCGCCTATGCACTGCGCCTCGCCGAGCAAAAGGCGCGCGCGGTGTCGCGTGGGCAGGACGAGATTGTCGTCGCGGGCGACACCACCGTCGCGGTTGGCCGTCGTATCTTGCCGCCTGCCGAGGACGAAGCGGTGCAGCGCCGCTTGCTGAGCCTGCTGTCGGGGCGGCGGCATCACTGTTTGGCGGCGGTGTGCGTGATCGGCCGCGACGGGGTCGCGCGCACGCGGCTGGCCGATACGATCGTCACCTTCAAGCGGCTGAGCGATGCCGAAATCGACGCCTATATCGCCTGTGGCGAGGGATTGGGCAAGGCGGGCGGCTATGCCATTCAGGGCCGGGCCGAGGCGCTGGTGCGTGCGCTGTCGGGCAGCCATTCGGGCGTCATTGGCCTGCCGCTCTATGAAACGCGCGCGCTGTTGATCGCGGCGGGCTATCCGCTTGGCTGAATGGTTGTTCGAGGATGGGATTGGCGAAGCGCGGGCCGCACTCGTCAGCGGCGGCGCGATTGTTGCCGCGCGGATCGAGCTGCCCGATCCACCCTATGACCTGCGGCTGGGCAGTGTGGTGGACGCGCGGCTGGTGGCGCGCGACCGGGTAAGCCTGGACGATGGGACTGCGCTGCTGCTCGACGGTGCGGCGGGCGTTAGCGAGGGGGCTACACTTCGCGTCATCGTCACGCGCGAGGTGATTCCGGAGCCGGGCCGCGCCAAGCTCGCGCGCTGTCGCGTCACAGACGCGCCGCTCTGCGCTGGCCCCGATTTGCGCGCGCGGATCGAGGCGAGCGGGCACAAGGTGCGGGTGCTGCACCCGTATCAGGATGATGCGCTGGAGGCGGCGGGGTGGAGCGACGTGCTCGATGAAGCGCTGACTGGCGATATCGCGTTTGGCGGCGGGGCGCTGCGCCTGTCCCCGACGCCAGCCATGGCGCTGTTCGATGTCGATGGCCGTGGTGATCTTGCCGCGCTCAGCATCGCGGCGGCAGCAGCCGTCGCACAGGCAGTGGCGCGGCACGATATCGGCGGGTCGATCGGCATTGATTTCCCGAGCGTTCAGGGGCGCAGCGCGCGTCAGGCGGTGGTCGCCGCGATTGATGCCGCGCTGCCGCCACCGTTTGAGCGGACGGCGATGAACGGGTTCGGCTTTGTCCAGATTGTGCGGCCCCGCCCGCGCGCGTCGCTCCCTGAAATCCTGCGCGCCGACCCGGTGGGGGCAGCGGCGCGCGCCGCTTTACGCAGTCTGGAGCGCACGCCGCCGCTGGCCCCCCTCGTCATGCGTGTGCCGGGCGCGGTAAAGGCGCGCATCGACTCGCGGCCCGACTGGCTGGCGGCGCTGGCGCGTCGCACCGGCCGCACGGCGCAACTGGAGTGCTGAAAATAATGGCGGTTCAAGCTTGCCCGATCTGTGGAAAGCCGGTCGTGGCCGCGCACAAACCCTTTTGCAGCCGGGGCTGCACCGATCGCGATCTGCTGCAATGGCTGGGCGAGGGATATCGCTTGCCCCGCGCGGCCGTGCCGGGGGATGGCGCGGTGCAGGGGAATTCCGACA
>PNLG01000409.1 GCA_013822915.1 Sphingomonas sp.
GGCGATCCGTTTGCGACCGCCTTTTTCAACGCGCTGTCGGTCACTTTCCCCAAGGGAGAGGCATTTTTCATCGAGGCGGTAAAGGCGCACCGCGACGGCGTGCCCGAGCAGCTCGCCCGCGAAATCCGCGCCTTCACGATGCAGGAAGTGATGCACAGCCGCGAGCATGTCGCGTTCAACAACCGGGTCGTGGATGCGGGCTATGACGTCGCCCCGCTCGAGGCGCGGGTCGACGAGATTCTGGCGATTGCCAATGCGCGCCCGGCGATTGTGCGGCTGGCGGCGACGATGGCGCTGGAGCATTATACTGCCATTCTCGCCCAGATGATTTTGAAGCGCGCCGACCTGTTCCCCGATGCCGATCCGGCAAGCGCCGCCTTGTGGCGCTGGCACGCGATTGAGGAGATTGAGCATAAGGGCGTCGCCTATGACACTTGGGCACACGCGACGCGCGGCTGGAGCCGGGTCAAGCGCTGGCGGGTCAAGACGATCATGATGCTTATCATCACCGTCAATTTCTGGGCCCGCCGGATTGAGGGGATGCTGGAGCTGTTGCGGCAGGACGGGATTACCGGCTGGCGGGCACGGGCAGGGCTCGCGCGCTATCTGCTGGTGCGGCCTGGCATCTTGCGGTTGATCGCGCTGCCGTGGCTGAGCTATTTCCTCCCCGGTTTCCACCCGTGGAACCATGACGACCGCGCGCTGATTGCCCGCGCCGACAGCGATTATGCCGCGGCCGTGATGCCAGAGGAGCCGCTTGCCGCCTGAGTGATCAGGCAGCGAGGCGCGGCCCGCCCGCGTCGGTTGGCTTACCGTCGACAGTGCCGGTCGACTCCTCCTCCGCAAGACTGAGCTCTGACGTCGCGCACGGCTTGTCGCCCCCCTGTGCCAGGCAGTGTCGCATGGCGATTCCGGTCGGGCGGAAGCCGAGCTTTGCCAGCACGCGCCCCGACGCCGGATTGTCGATGAAATGGCCCGACGTCAGCCGCTTCAACCCCATGGCGTAGCGGGCAAGCCCGAGCATCGCGCGGCCAGCCTCGGTCGCATAGCCACGCCCCCAGGCGTCGGGCGTCAACCAATAGCCGAATTCGTGCGCGTCGCCGTCGGGATGGATGCCGATGCCGCCCACAAGCCGGGTGTGGCCGCCATCATGCGCCAGGATGAGGCGGCTGACCTCGTCCGGTCGCGACACTTGGGCCAGCCACTCAGCCGCATGGTCAACGGTATAGGGCCAGGGAAGCCGCGCGAGCCGGAACGCGACTTCGGGATACGCGATCGCCGCTGTCAGAGCGGGAGCGTCTTCGGGCCAGCCGGGGCGCAGCGTCAATCTTTGGGTTCGGGCGAACATTGATACTCTCCTCGTCGGGCGGTCGCGCCGTGCCATGCGGACATGACGGCGGGGCGACAGCATTGTTGAGGGAGCATGAAAAAAGGGAGCCTGGGCGGACCCGGCTCCCTTGTCTGGCTTGGCTCCTGCGTCGGAGCCCCCGGATCGCCCTGGTGGGCAACCCGGCTGGTTACCCGATGTTATTCGGCTGCAAGCGCCATTTCCGGTGCATCTACCGAGCAGAAAGTTCGACCGAGTTTGCCCGCATGGAACGCAACGCGCCCGTCGGTAAGCGCGAACAGGGTGTGATCCTTGCCAATGCCGACATTGCGGCCCGGATAGAATTTCGTGCCGCGCTGACGCACGAGGATGTTGCCCGCGGTCACTTCCTGACCACCGAATTTCTTCACGCC
>PNLG01000105.1 GCA_013822915.1 Sphingomonas sp.
TGGCAGGTCGCCAACGGCCGGCCCGGCGACCCAGCCTAGCGCCGCCGCATTTGCATCGGGAGCGGCGGCGAGTGCCGGGCTCGGGGTCTGAACCGGCGGCAGGGGACGCGGCGGTGCGGGGCGACCGGCCGGAACCGGGGCGGGCCTCGGCGGTGCAGGACGCGCAGGCGGCACCACACTGCCCGAACAGCCCGCCAGCAATGCGACAAGCGCCGTCGCACTCAGCCGCAGGCCGCGTCGCGTCATTGGATTAGGCCTCGTCGGTGTCGGCAAGCTTCCAGTTCGGGTCGCTCGTTTTCAACGTCCTCACAAACGTCCACGCCTCATGCACCGGCACAGCATCACTCAGCGATCCGGACACGACATTACCCTCGGCATCGCGCGTCACGGCGGCGATATCGGCGTCAATCCGCACCGTGATAAAGGCGCGCTTGCCCTCCAGCCGGGCGTCGCTGATGATCGCGCGCTCGATCGACACGAGCCGGTTGTCGAGCACATGGCCCGCCGCAACACGTTCGGCAATCGCCTCGGCAAAGCTCGCGCGCACGTCATCCTCGCACAGCCACGCCAGTGTTTCCTCATCCCCCTTCCAAAAGGCGTCCAGCACCATGCGATAGGCCTGTTTTGCGCCATCGATGAAGCGCGGCACGTCAAAGCCGGGGTCGGCCGACACAATCGCGCGCAGGCCCTGCTCCGCGCCGCCGTCGATCGTGCGGGCGGCGGCTTCGCGCGGTTCGGGGGTGGCATCGATCGTGCGCGGCAAGGGCGCGATCACGCCGCGATCCTCCGCCGATTTGGGAAGCGGATGCTCCTGCCCTGTCGTCTTGCCGAGCACGCGGTAAAGCTGCAACGCTAGGAAGCCTGCAATCATTGCAAAGATAACAACCGTAACCACCTTGCCTCCAGCGATGCGGGGATCGTTCTCCCTACATAGGCGCAACCGCCGCCGGATTCAAATGCCGACAATAATCGGCGGCGCGGCCGACGTTTTTGGGGAACGTTGAACAATCCCCGTGTCGCTGCTAGGCCCGGTGCTTCTTCATGCCGCGCTTGCCGCGCGCACAACCATTGGCACAAGGACTGCGGTTTTCATGGACGACCAAAATGATGCGGGCACAACCGTCGGCAACGGCGCCGATACTTTCCCGAGCATCGGCATTTTGTCGCAATATGTGAAGGATTTGTCGTTCGAAAATCCGACATCGCCCGCCATTTATCAAAATCAGACCGCGCCGCGGCTCGATGTGCAATTCAATATTGGCGCAACCCAAGTGGGCGATGACGTCCACGAAGTCGTGCTGAAAATCGACGCGCGCTCCGACGCAGGCGATCAAGTCGCGTTCGTGGTCGAACTCGCCTATGCCGGGCTGTTCGCGCTGCAGAACATTCCAGCCGATCAGGTTCAGCCCTTCCTGCTGGGCGAAGCGCCGCGCATCCTTTTCCCCTTTGCCCGCCGTATTCTGGCCGACACGGTGCGCGATGGCGGATTTGCGCCGCTGATGCTCGATCCGATCGACTTCAACGCGCTATATTTCCAGCAGATCCAAAGCCAATTGGCCGAGGGTCAGGCGCCGGATGCGGGCCACGCCTGACGCCGTCGCCGGAACGCGGTGGTGAATCTTGTCCGCGCGCTGGGATCGGTTGGCGGGTTAACGCTCGCCAGCCGGGTGCTCGGGCTGGTCCGTGACTCGCTGTTCGCGCGGTTCGTGGGCGCAGGCTTTGCCTCCGACGCGTTTCTG
>PNLG01000018.1 GCA_013822915.1 Sphingomonas sp.
CGCGCGCGTCACGGGGACGGCGGTGCGCTGCGCATAGACTACTTCGATGCCATTGGTCAGCCGGGCACGTTCCACCGTTGGGAACACCAGATCGGCAACCGGGCCGACGGCGGGATCCTGTTCGGCGCGCGAATTGGCCGGTTTGAGCACGGGCGGGCTCACCAGCGGCTTTTGCGGGGCAGCGGTGTCGCTGCCCGCCTCGCGCGCGCCGGGCAAGATCGACAGGTTGTAGACGGGGCGCGTCAGCCATTTTTGCATCGCGGCGCGCACGCTGTCGGGGGTTTGCGCGGCCAGCGCGGCGAGTTGCTTCTTGTAATAGCCCGGATCGGCCGAATAAAGCTCACCCTGCGCCAGCGCGACCGCTTTGCCGCCAAAGCCGCCGACCGATTCCAGCCCGCTGATCCGGCGCGACACCGAACTGGTGACGGTGCGCTGAATCTCATCGGCCGTCGGGCCCGTCTTGATGAAATCCGCGACGAGTTCGTCAAGCCGCTTGCTCGCCGCGTCGACATCGACACCGGGGCGCACCACCATGATGACCTGGAAAATGCCAAGCTGCGCGAGCGATTGCACCCCGGCGCTCACCTGAATCGCGAGCTTTTCCTGCCGCACCAGCGCATTGGCCAGGCGCGAGCTTGCCAGTCCGCCCAGCACCGATCCGCCCGCCTGAAGCGGCGCTGCATCCTTGTCATTCAGACCCGGCACCACCCATTGCCGCGTCACCAGCGCGGCACCCGCCCGGTCGTGGATCACATCGCTCTTGGGGGCGGGCAGCGTGGGGATGGGGGCATCGGGCAGCTCGGTTTTTGGCCCCGCCTTGATATTCCCGAAATATTTGGTGACGAGCGCCTTTGCCGTCGCCAGATCAATATCGCCCGCGAGCACCAGCACCGCGTTGTTCGGCCCGTAATGGGCGCGGAACCAGTTTTTGACATCGTCAAGGCTGGCCGCATCCAGATCGGCGAGCGACCCGATCACCGTATGGCCATAGGGGTGGTCGGCGGGGAACAGCCCCTCCAACTGCTTATACTGGCGCAGGCCATAGGGCTGGTTATCGCCCTGGCGCTTTTCGTTCTGGACGACGCCGCGCTGCTCATCGAGCACTTCCTGCGTCACCGCGCCGAGCAGATAGCCCATCCGGTCGCTTTCGAGGAACAATGCCTTTTCAAGGGCTGCGGTCGGCACCGTTTCGAAATAATTGGTGCGGTCGTAATTGGTGGTGCCGTTCAGGTCGGTCGCGCCGACTTGTTTCAGCGGTTCAAAGAAATCGCCCGGCGCGTTCTCGCTGCCGTTGAACATCAGATGTTCGAACAAATGAGCAAAGCCGGTGCGGCCCTTGGGCTCGAACTTCGACCCGATATTATACCACACGCTGACCGCGACGACCGGTGCCTTGCGGTCGGTATGCACGATGACGCGCAGGCCATTGGGCAGCGTGAAGCGCTGATAGGGAATGTCGACGCGCTTGACGAGATCGGCGACCGGCGCGGGCTTGACCTCCTGCGCGTGCGCGGCAGCAAGCGGCAGGGCAAGGGCGGCAAGCGCCACGCCCGTGCGGGCGAACATCTTGAGCGACATGGGTGAAATCCTTTCCGGGGAGGGTAGTGATATGGTGGACTATATCGGTCGTGCGGGGCTTGGCAACGGTCTTACGGGCGGTAATCGGCTTCGACATGGGGTGCGAGGTCGGCAGGGTCGAACCAGACGGGTTTCAGCCGGCGCGCCGCGAACAGCG
>PNLG01000154.1 GCA_013822915.1 Sphingomonas sp.
GGTTCGGCGGTGGCGATCGCTTTGGCGGTGGTGATCGTTTCGGCGGTGGTGATCGTTTCGGCGGCGGTGACCGCTTTGGCGGCGGTGGTGACCGTTTCGGCGGCGGTGGTGACCGCTTTGGCGGTGGCGGCGGCGGTTTTCGTGGCGGCGGCGGCGGCGGTCGGGGCATGCCCCCGCAAGTTGTTGGCGAAGGCACGGGCGTCGTAAAATTCTTCAACGCGCAAAAAGGCTTCGGCTTTGTGGTGCGCGATGATGGTGGCGAGGATGTGTTCGTCCACATCAGCGCGGTCGAGCAGGCGGGGCTGACCAGCCTGGCCGAGGGGCAGCCGCTTGGCTTTACGCTGGTTGATCGCGGCGGGCGCATTTCGGCAACCGATCTCAAGATCGAGGGCGAGCCGCTTCCGGTGCAGGAACGCGCCCCGCGCGAAGCCGCACCGGCAAGCGCAGGGCCGGCCCGCCAGCTTACCGGCGAAAAGGCGACGGGCACGGTCAAATTCTTCAATGCGATGAAGGGTTTTGGCTTTATCCAGCGTGATGACGGTCAACCCGATGCGTTTGTTCATATCAGCGCGGTTGAGCGCGCTGGCATGACGACGCTGAACGAGGGCGACCGGCTTGAATTCGAGTTGGAGGTTGACCGGCGCGGCAAATATGCCGCCGTCAATCTGGCTGGCCTTCAGTAAGGCAGAACGGGCGGGTAGCGCGGCACAGGCGCGGCCCGCCCAATTTCTGATCCCGGTTCCTGATACCGCGCCGCTGGTCCTTACGCGCTGATGACCTATGCAATTCGCGCGGCCACGGTCGACGATGTTCCCGAACTCCATGCGCTGATCGAATCGGCCTATCGGGGCGCGTCCGCGCGGGGAGGCTGGACGCATGAGGCTGACCTGCTCGATGGGCAGCGTAGCGATGTCGCGATGCTGACGGGGGCCATCACCGCGCCGGATCGCGTGATCCTGGTCGCCGCCGATGATTCAGCGCTTATCGGTTGTTGCGAGTTGGCCCGGTTAACTGGCGGTGGCGCCTATCTCGGCCTGTTGACAGTCGCGCCCGCGCGGCAGGGCGACGGGCTGGGCAAAGCGCTGATGCAGGCGGCCGAACGGGAAGCGCGGTCACGCTTTGCCGCCACGCGCATCGAAATGACGGTGATTCGCCAGCGGGACGCACTGATCACCTATTACGCGCGGCGCGGTTACCTGCCGACCGGGGAAGTACGCCCCTTTCCCTATGGCGACACGCGTTTTGGGGTGCCGCGGCGCGATGACTTGGCGTTCGTCGTACTCGAAAAACCGCTCAGTCAATCAGCCGTTTGAGCGCATCGACGCTGTCCGCCTCAGCCGCCGGCTTGTCGGTCCTGATCCGCGCGATCCGGGGGAAGCGCATCGCGACGCCCGATTTGTGGCGCGCAGATGCATGGATCGAATCAAACGCGATCTCCAGCACCAGCGTCTTGGCGACTTCGCGCACCGGGCCAAATCGCGCAACCGTGTTGTCGCGGACGAACTTGTCGAGCGCTTTCAGCTCCGCATCGCTAATCCCCGAATAGGCCTTGCCCACCGGCGCCAGCGCCCCGTCCGCGGCCCAGCACCCGAAACTATAGTCCGAATAATAGGAGGATCGCCGCCCGCTCCCGCGCTGCGCATACATTAGCACGCAGTCGGCGGTTAGCGGATCGCGCTTCCACTTGTACCACAGCCCCACCCGGCGGCCCGCGACATAGGGGGCGTCGCGC
>PNLG01000062.1 GCA_013822915.1 Sphingomonas sp.
CGTATAGACGTCGGACGCCGCCTTGACCGATTCGACCACGGCGGCTTCATCGCCCTTGGTCAGTTCCTTGCCCTCTTCGGGCACATCGACGAACACGATGTCGCCAAGCTGGCCCTGCGCATAATCGGTGATGCCGACGGTGCCGATTTCGCCGTCGAGTTCGATCCATTCATGGTCTTCGGTAAAATAGCGGCTCATGCCAGCCTCCTGTTAGCGAACATAGCGGTGGGGGGTGAAGGGCATCGCGGTGACGGTGCCGGAATGCGCCTTGCCGCGCTGGGCAAGGGTGATGCGGGTGCCGGGGGCCGTCAGTGCGAGCGGGACATAGGCCATAGCAATCGGTGCACCGACCGTTGGCGCAAACCCGCCAGAAGTGACGCGGCCAATCACCGCACCGCCCGCATCCACCACGGCGGCGCCCTCGCGCACCGGTTGCTTGCCGTCGACCAAGACCCCGACGCGCTTCAGGGCGGGACCGTGCTCGCGCTCGGCCAGGATACGCGCGGCTCCCGGGAAATCGCCTGCGTCACGCCGCCGCTTCGACAGGGCAAACCCCAGATCGGCGCCAATCGGCGTCGTGTCTGGATCAAGGTCGTGCCCATAGAGCGGCAAACCCGCCTCAAGCCGAAGCGAATCGCGCGCGCCAAGACCGATCGGCTTCACCTCCGGCTCGGCACAGAGCGCCTCGGCGAGCGCCGCTGCCGCGTCGGCGGGCACCGAAATTTCGAACCCGTCCTCACCGGTATAGCCCGAGCGGCTAATCCACAGCGGCACGCCCTGCCAATCAAACGCACCCGCCGTCATGAAGGTCAGCGCCGCAACCCCCGGCACCAACCGGCCGAGTGCCACCACCGCGCTTGGCCCTTGCAGCGCGAGCAGCGCGTGATCGGCCATGTGATTGATCGTCACATCTTCGGGCAGCGCTTCGAGCAAATGGCCGATATCGTCATATTTGGTGGCACCATTGACCACCATGTAAAAGCCCGCATCGCCATCAAGGGGATTGGTGACGGGCAGCCGCGTGACCATCAGATCATCGAGGATGCCGCCCGTTTCCGCGAGCAGCAGCGAATAGCGCATCCGCCCCGGCGTCAGCGCTGCGACATCGCCTGGCAAGACCCGTTCCAGCGCGGCGGCAACGTCCACGCCCGGCTCAGCGGCGGAAAACAACAACTGGCCCATATGACTGACATCGAACAGCCCGGCGGACGCACGAGTCCACAAATGCTCGGCCATGATCCCGTCATACTGGATCGGCATGTGATAGCCCGCAAATTCCACCATCCGGGCGCCGCGCGCGCGGTGCCAGCCGTCGAGCGGCAATGTTTCGATGATGTCGATCACGTCGTCGTCGCTCATCGCCGGTCCCTGTGCATGATGGTTACGAAGCAGCGGCCGCTTGCCAGCACCCGGACTTCGCCCCCTCTGTCACGGAACCTGAGAGCTTTCATGCACAGCTGATCGCTTGAGCACTTACCCCTTCGGTGGGCCGCGCAAGTGCTTGCACGGCCGCTTTCCAGAGTGTCTTGGCGCCTGCGGTCCGGTTGCCTGAGAGATTCCGGGGCGGTTGCTCCTTCGGCGGCGGGTTGCCCCCGCGCTCTCCCGCATGTGCCATGGCTGAAAGCCATCGACTCTCTCGCCTCTGACGCGACCCGAGCGCCGAGTCAACGCCGCATCGCTCAACGCGTCGCGTTATACTTCAATTGATCGTTGGTGAGCTGA
>PNLG01000025.1 GCA_013822915.1 Sphingomonas sp.
ATCGCGCCGCCATTGACATTGTATTTTTCGGGATCGATGCCGAGGGTGTCGCGGCAGTAAAGGCATTGCGAGGCAAAGGCTTCGTTGAGCTCCCACAGGCCGATGTCGGCCACCGAAAGTCCCGCGCGTGCGAGCAGTTTGGGAATCGCAAACACAGGACCAATGCCCATTTCATCGGGGGCGCAGCCCGCTGCCTGAAAGCCCCGGTAAATCCCCAGAATCTCCTTGCCCTCCGCCTCGGCAGTGGCGCGGTCCATGACGATCTGGGCGCTGGCGCCGTCGGAGAGCTGGCTCGCATTGCCGGCGGTGATGTTGGTGCCCGGCCCGGTAAACTCACCACCCGGCCAGACGGTCCGCAGCCCGCTCAACCCCTCATAGCTGGTGCCGGGGCGGATGCCCTCGTCCTGGGCGATCGTCACCTGCTCGCGGCCGGTTTCCTTGCCTTCCTTGTCGATCAGCGCGCGCTCGACGGTGATCGGGGCGATTTCCTCGGCAAAGGCGCCGGTTTCCAGCCCGCGCGCGGCGCGTTGCTGGCTCATCGCGCCGTATCGGTCCTGAGCCTCGCGGGTAATGCCATAGCGTTCGGCGACGATTTCGGCGGTTTCGATCATCGCGATATAGGCGGCGGGTTCGTTCGCGATCACTGATTGGTTCACATAGCGCGGCGCGTTTTGCGCGGTCATGCTGACGCTTTCCATGCCGCCCGCGAGCGCGACGTCGATCTCGTCACACATGATCGACCGCGCCGCGAGCGCCACCGCCGTCAGGCCAGACCCGCATTTGCGATCGAGCGAGAAGGCAGGCACGCTTTGCGGCAGGCCGGCTGCGAACACCGCCATCCGGCCCGCATTGCCGCCCTGGCTGCCCCATTGATTGCCGACGCCCCAGAAAATCTCGTCGATCCGCGCCGGGTCAATGCCTGCGCGTTCGACGGCAGCGTTCATGACATGGCCCGCGAGCACAGGCGCTTCGGTGATGTTGAACACCCCGCGCATGGCTTTGCCAATCGGCGTGCGGGCAGTGGCGACGATGGCGGCTTCGCGCATTTGGGGGCTCTCCTGAAACGATTGTTCTGGAGCCTAGCCTAATCCAATCGCGCGGGATTGTCAGTCCCATCATGGCGCCCCCGATGACGGGCGATGGCTTACAACAACGCGCCACCGCCCGGTGACCTGGGAGGTTTGATCGGGTAGGTCACGTAATCGCATTCGCGCGTGCGGGGTGGCTGGTTACAAATGGATGAAAGTCACGCTATCACGCGTGTCGGTGTTCGCGATTTTTTCCGGCACTGTGTAACCGATCGAGTGGGTCTGCCGAATGGCTGCTGTAGGAACGCGAGGACGAGTAAGCGAAGACCAGCTCAAAGGCTGGATGGTGCGCGGCCTTGACGGCGATGCGGCTGCGCAAAACGCGTTGTTGAGCGCCATGGTGCCGTTGTTGCGATCCTTTTTCGGGCGGCGTTTGCGCGGCGCCGGTGATGATGTCGAGGATCTGGTGCAGGAAGCGTTGATTGCCATTCATACGCGGCGGGCAAGCTATGACCGGGAACGGCCGTTTACCGCCTGGGCCTATGCAGTCGCGCACTACAAGATGATCGACCATTTCCGGCGCACGCGACAACATGTGCCGTTTGAAGGGTTGGAGGATATTTTGGCAGCAGAAGGTTTCGCCGATGCCGCCAGCGCAAAGATCGATGTCGATGCAATGTTG
>PNLG01000293.1 GCA_013822915.1 Sphingomonas sp.
GTGATTGCCACCTCTATCTCAACCATCTGGAGCAGGCGCGGCTGCAACTGACGCGCACGCCGGGGCCGCTGCCCCGCCTCGAAATCCTGCGCACGCCCGCCGCCATCGACGGTTATGACTATGAGGATTTCGCGATCCACGATTATGTCGCCGACCCGCATATCAAGGCGCCGGTGGCGGTGTGATCACGCTCCACCTGGCGCGCGCCGACAATGGGGTGATTGGTGCGGAGGGCAAAATCCCCTGGCATATCCCCGGCGAACAGCGCCGGTTCAAGGCCATGACCATGGGCAAGCCGATGATCATGGGCCGCAAGACGTTCGAGAGTTTTCCAAAGCCGCTGCCGGGGCGGCGCCATATCGTCCTCACCCGCGATCCGGATTGGTCGGCGGCGGGAGCCGAGGTCGCGCACGATCCGGACGGCGCGCTGCGGCTCTGCGGCCCCGTGGCGGCGGTGATCGGGGGGGCAGCGGTCTATGCGCTGTTTCTGGACCGGGCCGATTGCATTGAATTGACCGAGGTGCATGTGTCGCCGCCCGGCGATGCAATTGTCCCGCCCTTCACCGGCTGGCGCGAGACGGCGCGCACGGATTTTGCTGCCGATGGCGCATGCCCGGCCTATAGCTTCGTGACGCTTGCCCCCCTATAGCGAGCCCCATGAAGCGCCTTGACGGGGGTGCCGATGTGCCTGCGCCATGGCGTGCGGGCATTGTGGCGCTGGGGAATTTTGACGGCTTTCACCTGGGCCATCAGGCGGTCGTCGCACGCGCCCGCGCGCGGGCCGTTGCCGAGGGGCGGCCGCTGATCGTTGCGACATTCGATCCGCATCCGGTGCGCTATTTCAAGCCCGATGCGCCCCCCTTTCGCCTGACGACGCTGGATCAGCGCGCGCGGTTGTTCGCCGAGGCGGGCGCGGACGCGATGGCGGTGTTCGACTTTGATGCAGCGCTCGCCAGCCTGAGTGCGGCGGATTTTGTCGCGGAGCGGCTGGTCGCGCGGTTGGGCGTGGCGGGCGTCGTGACGGGCGACGATTTCACCTTTGGCCAGGCGCGCGGCGGCGATGTCGCACTGCTGCGGGCGCTTGGCACCCAGCATGGGTTCAGCGTCGATACCGTCGGCGCGGTGGCGGAGGGGGACGAGGTTGTATCGTCAAGCCGCATCCGCGCGCTGCTCGCGGCGGGCGACCCGCGTGGGGCCGCGGCGCTCCTCACCCGCCCGTTTGCGATCGAGGGCGTGGTGCAGCATGGCGACAAGCTGGGCCGCACGATCGGTTACCCCACCGCCAATGTCGCGCTGGGGAGCTATCTGCGCCCCGCTTACGGGATTTACGCGGTGCGGGTGCGGCTCGACGATGGCCGGATGGTGTCGGGGGCGGCAAATCTGGGCATTCGGCCAAGCTTTGACCCGCCCAAGGAATTGCTCGAAGCTTATTTGTTCGATTTTGCCGAGGATCTTTACGGGCGCACGATCGAGATCGCGCTGATCGACTATCTGCGGCCTGAGGCGAAGTTTGACAGCCTCGACGCGCTGACCGCGCAGATGGATGCCGATTGCGCGGCGGCGCGGGTGGTGTTGGGGGGTTAGTTGAAGCGGAACCGATAGCTGATCGCCGCGCCCACCGACACTTGGTTGCGGCTGCCAAAGCGGCTGGTGGTGATGGGGGATGCCGCCGCCTGATCGACCAGCCGGGCATAGCTT
>PNLG01000433.1 GCA_013822915.1 Sphingomonas sp.
TTGGCCCAAAATGCCCACAATGCCGCACATAAATCGCCTTACTCCATTGGGTTATTTGCTGTTCTTCTTCGCCGTCATCACCTCGCGAAAACGCATTGCCCAACCGGGTTTGGCGGTTTGCGCGCCGCGTGCCAGCGCGAGCGCGTCGGGCGCGACATCGGCGGTCACCACGGTGCCTGCCCCCACAATCGCGCCCGCGCCGATGGTGACGGGGGCGACGAGCGCGCTGTTTGAACCGATGAACGCGCCGTCGCCGATCACCGTCTGATATTTGAAAAAGCCGTCATAATTGCAGGTGATCGTCCCCGCACCGACATTGGCGCCTGCGCCCACCTCCGCATCACCGAGATAAGTCAGGTGGTTGGCCTTTGCGCCTGCGCCGAGCACGGCCTTTTTCGTTTCAACGAAATTGCCGATCTTGGCCTTTTCGCCCAGCACCGTGCCGGGGCGTAGCCGGGCAAACGGGCCGACTTCGCAGCCTGTGCCGATCACCGCCCCCTCGATATGGCAATTGGCGCGGATCGTCACCCGGTCGCCGACGCGCACATGGGGACCAAAAAACACATTAGGCTCGATGGTCACGTCGCGGCCCAGCACCGTGTCATGCGCGAACCACACGGTGTCGGGCGCGATCAGCGTGACGCCCGCTGCCATGGCGTCGGCGCGGCGGCGGGCCTGCCACGCACCCTCCATCGCGGCGAGTTCGGCACGGCTGTTGACGCCTGCCACTTCGTGCGGATCGGTGATGACGACGGCACTTGTCCGGCCATCGGCATTGGCGATGTTGACGATGTCCACCAGATAATATTCGCCCGCCGCATTGTCATTGCCGACCCGGTCGAGCAGCGCGAACAGATCGTCGCTGCGCGCCGCCATCAGCCCCGAATTGCACAGCCGCACTGCGCGCTCCGCCTCGGTCGCGTCCTTGTGCTCGACCATTTTGGTGATCCGGTCGCCCGCCGCAATCACCCGCCCGTAGCGCAGCGTATCCTCTGGCTCAAAGCCGAGCACGACGATGGCGGGCGCGTCGGGCGCGTGCAGCCGGTCGAGCATGCGCTGCATCGTCTCCGCCCGCACCAACGGCACATCGCCATAAAGGATCAGCACATCGCCCGAAAACCCGGCGAGCGGCCCTTGCGCCTGCCGCACCGCATGGCCCGTGCCGAGCTGCGGCTCCTGCACTGCCAGCGTCGCGCGGTCGCCCAGGGCGGCGGCAAGCTGATCGCGCCCGGCGCCGACCACAACCACCTGCACCGCCGGGGCAAGCGCATCGACGCTCGCCATCAAATGCATCAGCATCGGCTGC
The DNA here is from genome assembly GCA_013822915.1 of Sphingomonas sp. Classification (GTDB taxonomy): domain Bacteria; phylum Pseudomonadota; class Alphaproteobacteria; order Sphingomonadales; family Sphingomonadaceae; genus Sphingomonas. The sequence continues at coordinate 1,307 of PNLG01000433.1, forward strand.
CCGGCGATTGGGTGAAGCACTTTGTGCAGATCGGATTGCATCCGCGTGCCCTTGCCGGCCGCCAGGATGATCGCAGCAAGTGGTGGTGTCGTCATACCGCGCCCTTCAACCCCTTATGCCGCGCCCCTGCCATGAACCGCTTGCCAATGCCACTGCTTTGCTGGCAGCGAGCGCGGCATGAGCCAAAATCCCACCAATCGCGTGCCGTTCGACATTGTCGGCTTCGACCTTGACGGCACGCTGCTTGATACCAGCCCCGATCTGGCGGCGGCCGTCAATCATGCGCTGACGCTGGCGGGGCGGCCGCTGCTCAACGCGGATCAGGTCGAGCCAATGATCGGCGGCGGCGCCAAGGAAATGCTGCGCCAGGCGCT
>PNLG01000312.1 GCA_013822915.1 Sphingomonas sp.
TGGAGGCTCGTCTGGGTCGCCGCCATCAGATAATCGAGCGCAAAATCGCGGTCTGACACTGCATCAAGCGAGTTGCGCGTCGGTGCGTCAAAGCCAAGCGCTGCCGCCGTCATTGCCCGGTCGATCGGAAAGCCGGTGCCCGCCAGCGCCGCACTGCCGAGCGGACACTGGTTCAGCCGCGCGCGCGCGTCGGCAAACCGACTGCGGTCGCGCGCGGTCATTTCGTGATAGGCCATCAGATGGTGGCCAAGCGTGACCGGCTGCGCGCTTTGCAAATGGGTAAAGCCGGGCATGACGCTGTCGGCATGGTCGTCGGCGCGGGCGATCAGCGCATCCTGAAACGCGCCCAGCGCTGCGTCCACCTCGTCGATCGCGCGGCGGACCCAGAGGCGAAAATCGGTTGCGACCTGATCGTTGCGGCTGCGCGCGGTGTGAAGGCGGCCCGCGACCGCGCCGATCTTGTCGGCGAGCCGGGCCTCGGTCTGCATATGAATGTCTTCGAGCGCGAGATCGTCGGCAACGCCGTGGGCCGCGTAATCGCGCGCCACCGCCTCCAGCCCGGCGGCAATCGCGGTTGCATCGTCGGGCGCGACAATGCCAACGGCACCCAGCATCGCGACATGCGCCTGGGAGGCAGCGACATCTTCGCGCCACAAACGCTTGTCGAACGGGATCGACGCGTTAATCTCCCGCATCACCGCTGCCGGTCCCTCGGCAAAGCGACCGCCCCACATGGCATTGGAGCCTGGATTGTCCCGTTCGCTGATCGCGCTTCTCCTGACCGTTACGCTGGTCGCCGCTTGCGATAGGCAATCACTCCCGCCGGAGCAAGCCGCGCCTGCCCAACCGGTTGCCAAGGCTGTGGTCTCCAGCGGCGGCGCAATCGACCGCACCCACCGGGGGGAGGCCGCACCGGCAACGCCCTTTACCGCGCCCGATGGCAGCCGCGTGACGCTCGCTGATTTTCGCGGGACGCCGGTGCTGCTCAATCTGTGGGCGACATGGTGCGCCCCGTGCGTTGCCGAAATGCCGCAGCTGGACGCGCTTGCCGCGCAGATGACGGGCAAGCTGACCGTGCTCACCATCAGTCAGGATCTGGAGGGCGCGGCCAAGGTGACGCCGTTTTTTGCGAAAGGGGGCTTCACGGCGATCAAGCCCTATCTCGACGATCAGGCCGCACTCAGCATTGGTTATCAGGCGAATTTGCCGACCACGATCCTCTATGATTCGACGGGGCATGAAGTGTGGCGCTATTCAGGGGGGCAGGACTGGTCCGGGCCAGCGGCGGCCGCGATGATTGCCGAGGCGAAGTAATCGCAAAAGGGGGATGGGATGCGCGCACTGAAATGGGCTTTGGCTGGAGCGGCGCTGGCGATAACCGCGCCGGCCGTGGCGGGGCCGGGCGATGATCTGGCGCGGGTGATCGACGATCACTGGGCCTGGTATCTGTCGATCAACCCCGAGACCGCAACGGCGCTTGGCGAGCGGCGCTATGACGCGAAGATTTCCGACCTCAGCCTGGCTCAAGCCGATCGGGAGGCGGCCACCGCGCAAAGCTTTGTCGATCGGCTGCGCGCGATCCCCGATGCCGGGCTCTCGCCGAGCGAACGGGTGAACAAGGCGATTCTGGCCCGCGTGCTCAGCGAAAGGGTGGCTGGCAATGGCTTTGGCGCGCGGCAA
>PNLG01000315.1 GCA_013822915.1 Sphingomonas sp.
TCGCGGCGAGATCGCCTGCCGGATCATGCGCACCGCGCGCGCAATGGGGATCGCGACGGTCGCGGTCTATTCCGATGCCGATTCCAAGGCGCTGCACGTGCGCCAAGCCGACGAGGCGGTGCATATCGGCCCCTCGCCCGCGGCGGATTCCTATTTGGTCGGCGCGAAGATCATCGCGGCGGCGCAGGCGACCGGGGCGGATGCGATTCACCCCGGCTATGGCTTCCTGTCCGAGAATGCCGACTTCGCGCAGGCGGTGATCGATGCCGGCCTCGTCTGGGTCGGGCCCAAGCCTTACAGCATCCGCGCGATGGGGCTGAAGGACGCGGCCAAGCAGCTGATGCGCAGCGCGGGCGTGCCGGTGACGCCGGGCTATGACGGGTCGGACCAGTCGGTCGAACGGCTGACGGCGGAGGCGGAGGCCATCGGCTACCCCGTCCTCATCAAGGCGGTCGCGGGCGGCGGCGGCAAGGGGATGCGCAAGGTCGATGCCCCCGCCGATTTCGCCGCCGCGCTGGAATCTTGCCGCCGCGAGGCCAAGGCGAGCTTCGGCAATGATGAAGTGCTGCTCGAAAAGTGGATCACCTCGCCCCGCCATATCGAGGTGCAAGTGTTCGGGGACAGCCACGGCAACGTGGTCCACCTATTCGAGCGCGACTGCTCGCTCCAGCGCCGCCACCAGAAGGTGATCGAGGAAGCCCCCGCCCCCGGCATGGACGCGGAGACGCGCGAGGCGATCTGCGCCGCCGCCGTGCGCGCAGCGAAGGCCGTCGATTATGAGGGCGCAGGCACGATCGAATTCATCGCCGATGCCAGCGAGGGCCTGCGCGCCGACCGCATCTTCTTCATGGAGATGAACACCCGACTTCAGGTGGAACACCCCGTCACCGAGGAGATCACCGGGGTCGATCTGGTCGAATGGCAGCTCCGCGTGGCGAGCGGGGAACCGCTGCCCAAGCGGCAGGACGAGCTGTCGATCAACGGCCACGCCATCGAGGCGCGGCTCTATGCGGAGGACCCGGCAAAGGGGTTTTTGCCGAGCACGGGGCGGCTTGACCATCTTTATATGGGCGCAGGAGACCGCATTGAGACAGGCGTTGAACAACGGGACACCATCAGCCCGTTCTACGATCCGATGATCGCCAAGCTCGTTTGCTGGGGCGCGGATCGCCCCGAAGCGCTCGACAATATCGTCGAAGCTTGCGAAGCCGTGGAAGTCGAGCCCGTAAAGACAAACGCGTGGTTCCTCGCACGCCTTTGTGACGAGCCGATCGTGCGCCAAGGCGCGATGACTACCGGCTTTATCGGCGAAAACCTAGAACGGTTGATCGCCTTGCCGAAGGCCGATGACGCGCTCCTTCAATATGCCGCCGATGACTTTGCGACCGAACTCGTGCCGGGTAGCATAAGCAATCCACTGTATCAGCTGCACCAGCTGCGGTTCGGCATTCGGCTCAATGGACCTGAGCGCCGGACAGTGCGGTTGCAGGCCGATGGCGAGTTGGTCGAGGTCGCCGTGGGAGAACACACGCTGGCTTTCGACACCATGCGGCGCAGCGTGATCGACGGGCCCACCCGCACCTACTTCGAGAAGGGCTACGCTCACCGGATCAGGCTTGAACGTCCGGAGGGCACCGGCCAAGCTTCCGCCGCCGATGGCGCGATCATTGCGCCGATG
>PNLG01000161.1 GCA_013822915.1 Sphingomonas sp.
GGGCTTGGCAAAGGTCACGTCGAACGGTCGCGCCAGGTGACGGCGCAGTTCGAGCAGCACGCGCGGTTCGGCCCCTTCGCGCAACGCGACCGAAAAATGGCCGTCGGCGCCGGGATCGAGCACAACTCCGAATTTACGCGCAAAGGCATAGGGAATGCCGACCACCGGCGGTGTGCTGTTCGTCATGCCATCGGCTGATTCCACCGTCAGCACGGGGCCGATGCCCATCGGCTTGGCCTCGGCCGCCATTACTTCTTGCCTCCTTTGGGATCATTCAGCGGGTTGGGCGCGGCGGGCATCGCGGGCACACCGATGCGCGGATCCTCGATACTGCCCGGCTTGGGCGCGGCGGGAAGCGGCGGTTCGGCGCCCAGATAGTCGCGCACCAGCTGATCGATGCTTGGCTCGGCACCCGGATTCTGCACCCCCTGTTGCAGCCGCAAATAACCATAGCGCTGCTCGGTCACGCGGCGCGAATCCTCCGCCGACCGCAGGATCGTCGGGCGGATGAAAATCATCAAATTGGTCTTGGTGCGCTGTTTCGCGCGCGAGCGGAACAATTGCCCGAGTGCTGGAATGTCCCCCAGCAGCGGGATCTTCTCAATCGTCTTGCGCTCCTCGTCCGACAACAGCCCGCCGATAATCGCGATTTGCCCGTCATCGACGGTCATTGTCGTCTCGACCTCGCGCTTGTTGAGGATGAGGTCGCTATTGTCGGTCGCCACCGGCCCCGAGATCGAGCTGACCTGTTGGCGCAGGAACAACTTGATGGTCCCGCTCGAATTGACTTGCGGGCGCACTTCGAGCTGGATACCGACATTTTCGCGCTGGACCGTGCGGAACGCATTGTCGAAATTCTGGCTAAGCGCCGTGCCCGTGGTGATCGGAATTTCCTGCCCCACCAAAATCCGCGCGGGTTGATTGTCGAGCGTCGTGACATTGGGCGCTTGCAGCAGGTTCGACGTCGAATCGCTTTTCACCGCATTGATAATGCCGGCAAAGATGCCATCACTACCAATGCGCGAACCAAAACCGCCGAGCCCCCCTGATGCCCCCAAAATGCCGCTGATCGCGGACTGCGCAAGCTGATCAGACAGGCCGCTATTGGTGCTGGTCGTTACCGTCGAACCGTTGATCGTCGTCGTCGAGGTGTTCAGCTCGCGCGCCGCAACCGCGCCGGCCACGGTGAGTAGATTGGGCGCGGTATTCGAAAAACTCGATGAGACGATCGGCAAGTCGCCGCTCAGGCTGCCCAATATCAGCTGCACGCCGAGCTGATTGGCCGTGGCGTCCGACACTTCGGCAATGATCGCCTCGACCAGCACTTGTTCGCGCCGGGTGTCGAGCTGACGGATCACTTCGGCAAGCTGGCGCTGAACCTCGGCTGGCCCGGCAATGACGATGGCATTGGCGCCGGTGAAGCGGGTGACGACGGCGGCGGTACGCCCCCCATCGGCGACAATTGCGGGCTGCGCATTGGGATTGCCCCCGCCGCCGCTCGATGGTGCAGGGCTGGCCTGGGGTGGCACGATATTGCGCGCATTGGCCGTGCCCGGCGCATTCGCGCTGCCACCAAAAGCCGAGCTTTGCTGGGAAAGCTGGGTTGCTTGCGGCGCTTGTGTCGGTTGCTGACCCACCAGTTCCTGCAACACCGGCAGCAATTGTTCCGCG
>PNLG01000072.1 GCA_013822915.1 Sphingomonas sp.
AGCGCCTGGTTCGGCAAGGGTGCCGAGGCGTTAGCCCTGACCGGCAAGGTCGAAGAAGCGGCCTTCGCCGCCGTGCTGGAAGGCAAGTTGCCACACGGATCGGTGATTGCCGGGAAAGACGGCGTTCACCGCCCCGGCGTCGATCTGACCTTCTCGGCGTCCAAGTCCGTATCGCTTGTGGCGATGCTCGGCGGCGACAAGCGTCTGGTCGAAGCCTTGAAGGACTCCGTAGCCGCCACCCTTCGCTGGGCCGAGAAGAACGTTGTCGAAGCCCGGGTCTGGGATGCGGCGCTCGGTCGGCAGGTGCCCGAGCGCACTGGCAACCTCATCGCCGCGACCTTCCTTCATGACGTGAACAGGAACGGCGAGCCGCAACTGCACATCCACGCCGTCGTTGCCAACGCGACCAAAGCCTCAGACGGCAAATGGCATGCGGTGCGCAATGATGAACTCTACCGCGCGCAGCATGTCCTGTCGGCGGTCCACAATGCCGAGCTGCGCAGCCGCGTCGAAGCCTTGGGCTACGAAACAGTTCCTGCCCGCAATGCCATTGATGGCGCGTTCGAGATCAAGGGCGTCACTCGCGAGGCGGTCGAAGCCTTCTCGACCCGCCGCGCCGAGATCCTCGCTGAGCTGGCCAAGGAGGATCGCGGTAGCGCCCGAGAACGCGAACTGGCAGCGCTTGCAACCCGGCGTGGGAAGGAGCTGGAGCCCGATGCGGCGCGGCAGGTCGCGGCGTGGAAAGAGACCGCCCGCGCCATCGGCTTTGATCCTGCGCGGTTGATCGAGAACGCTATGGCACGCGCGGCAGGTGAACAGACGGTCTGGTCGCGGGTCGTGGAGGGCATTCGCGGGATCGGCGCGCGCGGCATGGCCATCGCCAGCGCTATGGGTCTGACCCCGAAGGATGGGGACCCGCTGGTTCCGGAACGGCTCGGGCGGCTCGAACCCAAGGCTTTCGCCGCGGCGCAGGCGGTCGCTTCTGCTGCGCGCGAGCTGGGCGAGCGCGAGGAAGCGTTTTCCCGCAACGACCTCATCCGCACCGCGCTCCAGCACCAGGGGCCGATCACGGTCGCCAGCGTCGAGGCACGGATCGACCTGTTGCAGGGCCGCGGTCTCCTGATCGGCAGCGGCGCGTCAGATCACAACCGCATGGTTACGACCGCGCAGGCGCTGGCCCTTGAGGAGAAAGTCATCGCGCTGGCGCAGGCGGGCAAGGACAGCGTTCGGCCCATTGCGGTGCCAGACGGCATCGTCGCCCGTCTGCAGGAGCAGGCCCGGGCCATAGGCCTTCGCCGCCTCAATGCCGGGCAGGAGCAGGCTGGCGTCGCGATACTCACCTCCAGGGACCGCGTGCATCTGGTTCAGGGCGGCGCGGGTGTGGGGAAGTCGGCGGCGCTGGCCCCGGTCGCGGCCATTGCGCGGGAGGAGGGGCGGCAGGTGGTGGCGCTGTCCCACGTGGGTCGGATCGCACGGGAGTTTGGGGAGAAGACGGCCAGTCCGGCCTCGACCGTTGATGGGTTTTTGGCACGCTATGGTCGTGTCATCGATGGCAGTGCCAACACGGAAAAGGTAGCAGCGGCTAGGGCGGAGCTGTCCGGTGCGTTGGTGATGGTGGATGAGGCGAGCCAGATCGGCACGGACCGGCTC
>PNLG01000083.1 GCA_013822915.1 Sphingomonas sp.
TGAAGCTCTTTGGCGAGCTTGCGATACGCCTTTTTGATGTCGGCGTCGCTCGCGCCGCGCGCAACACCCAGAAGTTGATACGGATCAGCCATGATGTTCCCGGCGCTGGTTCGGCGCCTATTTGGGCGATTTGGTGCCCAAGCGCAAATCCCCCCGCTATTTTTGACCAGCCGCCAAGGGTGACGCGCCGTTGCCAAGCCGCTACAGCGCGGATCATGACCGATCCCCTCGCGCTATTCGATGACTGGTATGCGGCTGCGCGCACCAGCGAAATCAATGATTCCAATGCGGTGGCGCTGGCAACCGCCGATGCCGCTGGCCGCCTTGGCCTGCGCATGGTGTTGTTGAAGGGGCATGGGCCCGATGGCTTTGTGTTCTACACCAATCAGCAAAGCCGCAAGGCCGATGATCTGGCCGCCAACGCGCAGGCAGCACTGTTGTTTCACTGGAAATCGCTGCGCCGTCAGATCCGGATCGAGGGGCCGGTGTCGGGCGTTAGCGAGGCGGAGGCGGATGCCTATTTCGCGACGCGGGGCCGCGATTCACAACTCGGCGCCTGGGCGAGCGATCAGTCGCGCCCGCTCGACGCGCGCGCTACGTTCGAGGCGCGGTTTGCCGAGGTGCAGGCGCGCTTTGCCGGGGGCGATGTGCCGCGCCCGCCGCATTGGTCGGGCTATCGCGTGCGCCCCGACTGCATCGAATTCTGGCAGGACCGCGAGCACCGCCTCCACGAACGGCGCCTGTTTACGCGCACCGGCGATGGCTGGGACGAGGGGCTGCTCTTCCCGTGAGTGCCGGGGTGCTGGCGCGCCATGCCGCCACTGCAAGCGTTGCGACCGCGCTGATCCTGATCGCGATCAAGCTGGCGGCGGCCATCGCCACCGGATCGGTCGCGATGCTGGCCTCGCTGGCGGATAGCGTGATTGATCTTGTGGCATCGACGGTGACGCTGTTCGCGGTGCGCTTTGCAACGCAGCCTGCCGACCACAATCACCGCTTCGGGCACGGCAAGGCAGAGGCGCTGGTCGCGCTGCTTCAGGTCGCGCTGATCGCGGCATCAGCGGTCGCGATCGGCGCGCGCGCGCTGGGGCAGCTTCGCGGCGCGGCACCTGTCAGCGATGCGGGTATCGGGATTGGCGCATCGCTGGCCGCGATGGTCGCAACGGCGGCGCTGATCGCGTATCAGCGCCATGTGATCGCCCGCACCGGATCGGTCGCGATCCGTGCCGATTATGTGCATTATCAATCTGACTTGGCGGTCAATGGGGCAGTGATCGCGGCGCTGATGCTCGATCAGGTGCTTGGCCTGCGCGGGGCGGATGCGGTGTTCGGGGTCGGGATCGCGGCCTGGTTGCTGTGGGGCGCGTGGGCGGCATCGCGCCATGCGGTCGACCAGTTGATGGACACCGAATGGCCCGAGGCAAAGCGCCGCCGCTTTGTCGAAGTCGCCAGCCGCCACCCCGAATTGCGCGGGTTGCATGATTTGCGCACCCGCACCAGCGGCGCGACCGATTTTGCGCAGTTCCATATCTGGATGGACCCCGAGATGACGGTGGCCGCCGCGCATGATGTCGTCGCCGATCTGGAGCACCGCTTGTCGGCCGAATTTCCGGGCACCGAAATCCTG
>PNLG01000116.1 GCA_013822915.1 Sphingomonas sp.
CACCGGAGTTGCACCGGACACGATCCGCCAAATCACCATCGCCGGACAAACAAAAACCCCGCAATCTGCTCAGATTGCGGGGTTTTCGGTGGTGGGCGTGGCAAGGATTGAACTTGCGACCCCTGCGATGTCAACACAGTGCTCTACCACTGAGCTACACGCCCACGGAGCGCGCCCAATAACCGGCGCGCCGAACGCTGGCAACCCTCAATGCCGCCCGGTGATGCTTTCGGCCTCGAACAACCGGTCAACCTCCAGCACCAGATCGCGCAGGTGAAAGGGTTTGGACAGCACGCGGGCTTGCGGCATTGTCTTGCCCGCCTTCAACGTGACGGCAGCAAAGCCGGTAATGAACATCACGCGCAGATCGGGGCACATTTCGCCGGCTTTTTGCGCGAGTTCGATGCCATCCATTTCGGGCATCACAATATCGGTCAGCAACAGGTCAAATGGTTCGGACTCGAGCAACGGAATGGCGGCGGTGCCCCGGTCCACCGCGCTGACCGCATAGCCCGACCGCTCAAGCGCACGGGTAAGATATTCGCGCATCACGCGGTCATCTTCGGCCAGCAGGATTCGGATCATCGCGTCGCCCTTCTCGTCTGCCCCCCTCTTATGCGCCAAGCCCTTAATATTTTCCAGCCAGCAGCGGCGAATTGCCCGACCGGCCCGACCCGGCTAGGCATCGGGACGATGCGCGATTTTGGGACGATTTCGGGGGGCGATACTGGAGCTGATTCGGCTGCGTCCTTTGATCGACTTGGGGCCCGCGCGCCGCTTAGCCCGGTGGTCGTGTCAGTGCCGCATGGCGGGCGTGACTATCCCGCCGCGATGATCAGTGCGATCCGCGCGCCGGTGGCTGCGTTGCGCGCGCTGGAAGACCGGCACATAGATACGCTCGCGCGCGCCGCGCATCGGGACGAGGCGATGGTGATCCAGCGTATTCCGCGCGCGTGGATTGACCTCAACCGCAGCGAGCAGGAGCGTGACCCGCTGCTCGACGACGGCGCCAACCCCAAGCATCAGGGCGCGCCATCGCTCAAATTGCGCAGCGGCCTTGGCCTGGTGCCGCGACGCGTCGGGGCGGTGGACGAGATCTGGCGCGGGCGGCTGCGCGCAAAAGATGTCGCCGCGCGGATCATGCGCGATTACCGGCCCTATCACGCGACCGTCGCTGCTGCGTTGCGAGCGGCGCGGACGCGGTTCGGCTGCGCGGTGCTCGTCGATCTTCACTCGATGCCGCCACTTGGCCCTCCGGGGGAGGCCGCGCAAATCGTGTTTGGTGATCGGTTCGGGCGCAGCGCCGCCGCCCGCTTCGTCGCGCGGATCGAGGTAGAGGCGACCGCCGCCGGAATCGCCCACGCGCTGAACACGCCCTATGCCGGCGGGCATATCCTTGACGCGCACGGCCTGCCAGCGCGCGGCTTGCACGCGGTGCAGATCGAAATCGACCGGCGGCTCTATCTTGACGAGGCGCTCGACCAGCCGGGCGCGGGGCTGCCCGCGACCGCTGCGCTCTTGCGCCGCATGTTTGCCGCCCTCGCCGATGAAGCGCTTGCCGGGCAAAGCGCCATCGCCGCCGAGTAACGCGGACACAGCCGAATAAAAAACCACCTCGT
>PNLG01000228.1 GCA_013822915.1 Sphingomonas sp.
CTTGCTCGACCGGGTGCGCGCAAGTCGCCCCGACATGGCGTTGTCGGGGGATTTCATCGTCGGCTTTCCGGGCGAGACCGAGGCGGATTTTGCCGAGACGCTGAGCCTGGTCGACGCGGTCGGCTATGCGCAGGCGTTCAGCTTCAAATACTCACCCCGCCCCGGCACCCCAGCCGCGACGATGGTGGATCAGGTGCCGCCTGAGGTGATGGACGACCGCCTCCAACGCCTGCAAGCCGCGCTCAACCGCGATCAGGCAGCGTTTAATGCGGCGAGCGTGGGGCGGCGGTGCGCTGTACTGCTGGAGCGACAGGGCAAGCTGGCGGGGCAGTTGATCGGGAAATCGCCGTGGCTGCAATCGGTGCATCTGGTTGGCGATGCGGCGATCGGCGATTTGGTGGAGGTGGAGATTGTGGCGGCGGGGCCGAATTCGGTGATGGGGAAAATTGGTTAGGCCCTCCTGCCAGCCCGGCCCAACTTTCCCCCTGTCCACCACCCCGCCAATCTGCCACACTCCGCTACGGATGCCGTTCGCCCGCCCTTCCTCCGCACCCCCGGCCATGGTTGCCGCAGCGGCGCCGTCGACGGCGTGGCCCCACCCCTTTCGCCGTTGCCCAGCCCAAGGAGCCGCATGAGCCGTAAGCCCGTCCCCGCCCAATCGGGCGATCGCAGCCGCACCGAGCTGAGTTTTGACCGGCCGCAATTGATGCCGCAGTTATTCGGCGAGTTCGACCGCAACCTGTTGCTGATCGAAAACCGGCTGGGCGTGTATATCACCGCGCGCGGCAACAAGGTCGGGATTGAGGGCACGGCGGAGGCCGTGGCGCAGGCGCGCGACGTGCTCACCAACCTGTATAACCGGATCGTGCGCGGGGAAATTATCGACACCGGGCTGATCGAACTCGTGATCACTCAGTCAGCCGAACCGACGCTGGCGGGCATCATCAGCGCCGAATCGTCCGCGCCGCCCTCGATCATGATCCGCACGCGCAAGAAGACGATCGTCCCGCGCACCGTGGCGCAGGCGCATTACATGCGTGAATTGCTGAACAACGACATCATCTTTGCACTGGGGCCAGCGGGCACCGGCAAAACCTATATCGCGGTGGCGCAGGCCGTAGCCCAGCTCATCACGGGCAGCATCCAGCGGCTGATCCTGTCGCGCCCGGCGGTGGAGGCCGGCGAAAAGCTCGGTTTTCTGCCCGGCGACATGAAGGAAAAGGTCGATCCCTATCTGCGCCCGCTTTACGACGCGCTCAACGATTGCCTGCCCGCCGAACAGGTGGAACGGCGGATCGCGAGCGGCGAGATCGAGATTGCGCCGATTGCGTTCATGCGCGGCCGCACGCTTGCGGACGCCTTCATCATTCTGGACGAGGCGCAGAACACCACGCCTGCACAAATGAAGATGTTCCTGACGCGCTTTGGCGAAAATAGCCGGATGGTAGTGTGCGGCGATCCACGACAAACCGACTTGCCCGGCGGGATGAGCGCAAGCGGACTGAACGACGCGGTCGGGCGGCTGGACGGGGTGGAGGGACTGTCGATCTGCCGCTTTGGCGCGGGCGACGTGGTGCGCCACCCGATCGTCGGCCGGATC
>PNLG01000448.1 GCA_013822915.1 Sphingomonas sp.
AACTCGACTAAATTGATGGCATGAACCGTCCATCCGATGCCCGCCCGCCATCCTCTCCGCCTGCCATGCCGCCCATCGCGCACGCGAGCTTTGCGATCGGCGATGTCGTGCGCCACCGGCTGTTCGATTTTCGCGGTGTGATTTTCGATGTCGACCCGGTCTTTGCCAATAGCGAGGAATGGTACGCGTCGATCCCCGCCGACATTCGCCCGCGCAAGGACCAACCCTTTTACCACCTGCTCGCCGAAAATGCCGACAGCACCTACGTCGCTTATGTCAGCCAGCAAAATCTGGTGATCGACGATACAGAGGAGCCGATTGACCACCCGGCCATTCCTGGCCTGTTTACTGGTTATGAGCAGGGGAGATACCGGCTGCGGCGCGAACACCGCCACTGATCCCGCCCGCTGAGAGTCGCAAAAAGGGCGAAGACGTAAAAAAGGGGGCCGCAAAGCCCCCTTTTTCATGCGCGCGGGCAGTCGTCAGAAATTGACGGCACCGCGCACATAGATGAAGCGGCCGTTGAACCCGAATGGCGACAGCGATGAATAGGGCAGGAAAAAGCTGTTCGGCGTAAAGCCCGGCACCGTTGGCACGCGGTCCGGATACACGTCGAACACATTGTCAATCCCGGCTGACAATTCATAATGTTTGAAGATCTTGGCCGTGATCTGGAAATCAGTGATCCATTTGGGCGTCAGCGTCAGATCGCCCGGCTGCGAGCCAAAAGCGGGGATATTGACATTGCCATTGGTGACCGTGACCCCGCCCGACCCGGCGCTGCGCACCCGGCCAAAGCGATTGGTTCTTAGCGCCACGCTCAGATCATCGAGCGTCCAGTCGAGTGCCAGGTTGAGCTTGTCGCGCGGCTGCCCATCGGTCAGGCGGAAACTCTCGGTCCGGCCAAACAGCACCGAATTGGCAAGCGACGGTATCCCGAGCGCCGCGCGGCTGGTGATTTGCGTATCGTTATAATTGAACCCCGCCGTCAGCCGGAACTTGCCCAGCCCGAAATCGGGAAAGCGATAGGTTCCAACAATATCAACACCTTGTGTGCGCGTATTGACGCCATTGATGAAGAAGCGCGCCGATGACACGTTGCTGATGCCATTGGCCAGCAATTGCGCCACCACCGCGCCGCCGGTCAGGTTCTCGGTCAGCACGATCCGGTTGCGGATCGCGATGTTATAATAATCGGCGGTAATGCTGAGCCCCGGAATGAAATCGAGCGCAACGCCACCGGCAAGGTTGGTCGCGTTTTCGGGTCGCAGCGGCTGCGAACCAAGCGCGCGCGCCACCGGATCGCTCACCGGGAAGGTCCCGACCTCGATCAACTGCGCCACCCCGTTAATCACGACATTGTTGGTCGAGGTGGTCGCAAAGAACTGCTGCGCTAGGCTTGGCGCACGAAAGCCGGTCGATACCGATCCGCGGATCGCCACCCCCTTGATCGGTTCATAGCGCGCCGCCGCCTTGCCATTCACGGTGTTGCCAAAGTCGGAATAGCTCTCGAACCGACCGGCGAGTTGCAGCGTCAGTTGATCGTTAATCTGGGACTCAAGCTCGACATAACCCGACCAGTTGGCGCGA
>PNLG01000271.1 GCA_013822915.1 Sphingomonas sp.
GCTTTCGGGTCGGTGCCCGCGATATAGCCGATCGCGTTGGTGGTGATGCTTTCCTCGCGCACCACATCTGTCAGCGTGAGTGCAACCGTCGAGTCTGCGCGTCCAGCCAACGCCGAGAGGGCATCGGCGGGCAGCGAGCCGACGGTCGGGCGAGGGGGCGGCGTCGTGCCTTCAAGGAAGACGGGCAGTTGCGGCGCATTGCCATTGGTAGCCAGAACGCCCTTGGTTGCCGCACTTTCGGCAACGATCAGCAACTTGACCTTTTTCGCGCGCGCCGCCCCGAACAGCGCGAACGGGGAGCCTTTGAAACTGGGGACGATCACGACGTCGGCGGTGGGCATGTCGCCCGGCTTGTCGCCGGTAAACACCGCCATCTTGCCCGTCACGGCCTCCCCCGACCCCAGCAGCAGGGTAAAGCCGGGCAGGGGCGCGCCGTCGACGCTCAGCGTGGCCGGGCCCTTCATGGCCAGCCGGATGACCTTGGCGGTCTGGAGATGGCCCGTCATCCCCGGCGCAGGCTTTAGCCCGAATTGCGCGAATTGGGCCGCGACATAGGCGGCGGCGATCGCCTCATCCCGGCTGGCGCTTGCCCGCCCGCGCAGTTCGGGTCCGGCCAGAAACTTCTCGTGCGCCATCACCGATTCGATCCGCACTTTGTAGGGGGCGGTCCGCGCCTTGCGCTTGGCGTCGAGGGCGGTGGGGGACAGCGCGACGGCGGTCAGCGCGGTGGCAGCAAACATCCGGGCCAGTGGTGACGTCATTGCGCGATCTCCCCCAAATCGCGCCATTGCTATGCGCGCCTGTGCGCCAGCGCAAGCGCCGCCCACGCAAAAAGGGCCGGGGTTGCGCCCGGCCCTTCGCATCAGTTTTGGCAGTCGGTTGGGGTCAGGCGCCGACTTCGGCCGTATCCACCTTCACGCCTGCGCCCATGGTCGAGCTGACCGCGATCTTGCGGACATATTTGCCCTTGGCGCCCGATGGCTTGGACTTGATGAGCGCGTCGACCAGCGCATCGAAATTGGCGCGCAGGTCTTCGGCCGGGAAGCTCGCCTTGCCGATGCCCGAATGGATGATCCCGGCCTTTTCAACGCGGTATTCGATCTGGCCGCCCTTGGCATCCTTCACCGCTTGCGCGACGTTCATCGTGACAGTGCCAAGCTTGGGGTTCGGCATCAGCCCCTTGGGACCAAGGATTTTGCCCAGCCGGCCGACGACACCCATCATGTCCGGCGTCGCGATGCAGCGGTCAAACTCGATCGTGCCACCCTGCACCAGCTCCATCAGGTCTTCAGCACCCACGACATCGGCACCCGCTTCGCGCGCTTCATCGGCCTTGGCGCCCTTGGCGAACACGCCGACGCGCACGGTCTTGCCGGTGCCCTTGGGCAGGGTCACGACGCCGCGCACCATCTGGTCCGCATGGCGCGGATCGACGCCGAGGTTGAGCGCCACTTCGATCGTTTCGTCGAACTTCGCGGTTGCATTGGCGCGCGCGAGCGAAATCGCTTCGTCGATGGTGTAGAGCTTTTCGCGGTCCACAGCAGCGGCGAGCGTCTTGGCCTTTTTGGTCAGCTTGGTCATT
>PNLG01000092.1 GCA_013822915.1 Sphingomonas sp.
TGCCGCCAATCGGGCGAGAGTCGATTCAATGGATGTCACGGGATGAGGGTCATACAGCGTTGGCGGCGTGCGGCAATCCGCCTGTCGCGCAGCGCGGCATTTGGCATGGCGCACGCCCTTGCACGACCGGCCAGCGATTGTCCCGATGCTGGACGCCCGTTAACCCAATTTCGCGCAGGCCAGAACCTAAACGGCGCGTTAACCTCACGATCATGAAGCAGGATCGCCCCGTCGCCAATGTGGATGCGCGTCACCCGATGCGGCGCATGGTGCGCCCACCGGCGCCGACGGTGCCATCGGCCAAATCGGATGATGATCAGGATCTGAAGCTGTTCGCGCTCAGCTTCACAGCGTTCTTCATTTGCATTTACAGCCTGATTTTTTAGGCCGCCCTCAATCGCAAAGCTGATGCAAGCGCCAGGCGAGCCAGGCGGCAACCGGCGACATCGCCACCACCAGCAGGATGGTGTTGAGCGGCGTGATGCCCGCAAACGACATCAACTGCACCACAATCGCGCCGCACGTCATCGCGCCCGCGTTCACGACATTGTTGGCAGCGACGGTGCGCGCGGTCTCATCCTTGCCGACTGTGGTGGTCAAAAACGCATAGAGCGGCACCACAAACATGCCGCCCGTCACCGCAATCGCCATCAGCGCTGCAACAATCGCCCACCCCATTGGCTGCGCGAGGAACGGCATCAGCGCGTAAAGCTGTTTGTCGGGGAGTGCCGGCCAGGCGCGGCAGAGCAGCGTGAAGATGACCACGCACAGCCCCATACCGATCACCGACGCAGGCGCATATTTGGCCGAAGTATGCCCTTTCAGCAGCGCGTTAATCGCAACCGACCCAATCGCCACCCCGATTGAAAAGAGCGCGATAACAAAGGTGGAGACGGTTTCATCCGCGGTGAGCACATTTTTGACGAGCGGCGGAAACACGATGATCAGCACCGCGCCCATCGACCAGAAAAAGCTGATCGCGCAAATCGCCATGAACAGCCGCGGAATGTGCATCGTCGCGCTGATGACGCGCCACGACGCGGACAGCGGATTGTAATTCACTTTCAGCACGGCGCCGACGCGCGGGGCGGCGGGCACCAGCAATGCGGTCAGCATCCCGACGCCTGCCACGCTGAGCACGGTGATGACGGTGACAATCGCGGGCAGCTTGGCGAGTAGCCCGGCCATCACTGTGCCCGACAAAATCGCGAGATAAGTCGCGGCTTCAACCAGGCCGGTGCCGGCCAGCACTTCGTCCTCGTGCAAATGCTGCGGTAGAATCGCATATTTGATGGGACCGAAAAAGGCAGAGTGAATGCCAAGGCCAAGCACCGCGAGCAGCATCATCGCCAGCCCCGGCGTCGCATAGCCCGCATGGGCGATCATCAACCCGGCGGATCCCACGATCATGATCGCGACTTCGGCGGCCTTTACGATGCGGATGATCCGCGCCTTGTCATGCGTATCGGCCAATTGCCCCGACAGCGCCGACAGCAGAAAAAACGGCAGAATTCCGATGGCCGTCGCGAGTGCGTTGAAATTCTGTTCGATCCGGGCGTCGTTGTAAATCTGATAGGTCGC
>PNLG01000222.1 GCA_013822915.1 Sphingomonas sp.
GGCGCGGGGTTCCGCTTCTGAGCGCTTTGGGGGGGGCGCTCGGCGCGCCTCCCCCTATCGCTCGCGTGTCGCGCTGAACGTCACTTTGTTATAGCGTTCGGCGATGTAGTTCACTTCCCACGCCGATTTGGCGAGGAACACTGGGTTGCCGTCGCGGTCCTTGGCCATCGCGCCGCGGTTGAGGTCGGTAAAGCTTTTGAGTTCCGCGGGGTCACCCGCCGACACCCAGCGTGCGGTTTCGAACGGCGCCATCTCCAGCCCGGCGTCAACCTTATACTCCGCCTCCAGCCGCGACAGCAGCACTTCAAGCTGCAATTGCCCGACCACGCCGATGATCCAGTTCGACCCGATTTCGGGATAGAAAACCTGCGTCACCCCTTCCTCGGCCATATCGTCAAGCGCTTTGCGCAATTGCTTGGTCTTGGTCGGATCTTTGAGCGCGACGCGGCGCAGGATTTCGGGCGCGAAATTGGGCAGGCCGGTAAAGCGCACCGCCGCCCGCTCGCTGAGTGTGTCGCCCACCCGCAGCGTTCCGTGATTGGGAATGCCGATGATATCGCCGGGAAAGGCCTCATCCGCCAGCTCGCGGTTCTGGGCAAAGAACAGGATCGGCGAATGAATGGCAATCGGCTTGCCATGTCCCGTCGGGGTCAGCTTCATCCCGCGTTTGAAAATGCCTGAGCAGAGCCGCATAAAGGCGATCCGGTCGCGGTGCTGCGGGTCCATATTCGCCTGCACCTTGAACACAAAGCCGGTGACTTCGGCCCCGTCCGGGCTGACGGCGGCGGGCTCGGCCGGTTGCGGTCGCGGGCCGGGCGCGTGGCGGGCCAGCGCGTCGATGAGCTCGCCAACGCCGAAATCTTTGAGCGCCGAGCCGAAATACACCGGCGTCTGATCGCCGCTTTGATAAGCGTTGGCGTCGAATGCGCCATAGCCACCCAGCGCCAGCTCGGCCTCCTCGCGCAGCCGCGTTGCCCCCTCAGCCGAGAGCGCCCCTGCCAGCGCCGGATCATCGATGCCGGCAAACACCGCTGCTTTGCCCAAAAATTCGCGGCTCCCGCCCTCGGGCTGCATCAGCCGGTTGGCGTGGAGGTCGTAAATCCCCTCAAACGCGCCGCCCATGCCGACCGGCCAGCTCATCGGCGTGACATCAAGCGCGAGGCTGCTGGCGATTTCGTCAAGCAGGGCAAAGGGGTCGCGCCCCTCGCGGTCAACCTTGTTGACGAAGGTGATGATCGGCACCGAGCGCAGGCGGCACACTTCGAACAGCTTGCGGGTCTGCGCCTCGATCCCGCGCGCGGCGTCAATCACCATCACGGCGGAATCAACCGCAGTAAGCGTGCGATAAGTATCCTCGCTGAAATCCTCGTGCCCCGGCGTGTCGAGCAGGTTGAAGGTGATGCCGTCTTTCTCAAACGTCATGACCGATGAGGTGACCGAAATGCCGCGCTGCTGCTCGATCTTCATCCAGTCGGATCGCGCCCGCCGGTTGGCGCCGCGCGCTTTCACTTCGCCCGCCAGGTGGATCGCGCCGCCGAAATAGAGCAGCTTTTCAGTCAG
>PNLG01000212.1 GCA_013822915.1 Sphingomonas sp.
CACGGTCGCCGCGCTTCCCGCACTCAAAGGGTGGGACGGCTTCGGCATGGCGGTGCAGGCCTATGGCAAGCGCGCGCGCCCGGTGATCGCCTGGGCCAATGATCTTGGCCGCACCATGAATGTCCGCCTCGTCAAGGGCGCCTATTGGGATAGCGAGATCAAGCGCACCCAGGTGGAGGGGCTGAGCGATTATCCGCTGTTCACCCGCAAGGCGGCGACCGATGTGTCCTACCTTGCCTGCGCCCGCGACATGCTGGAGGCGGTGAATATCCGCCCCGCCTTTGCCAGTCACAATGCACTGACCGTCGCGACGATCATCGATTGGGCGGGCAATGCCCGTGATTTCGAATTCCAGCGGCTGCACGGCATGGGTGATGGCCTTTATGAGCGTTTGGTGGGCGAGCATGGCTATCACTGCCGCATCTATGCCCCCGTCGGCGGCCACCGCGATTTGCTGGCGTATCTCGTGCGGCGATTGCTGGAAAATGGCGCCAATTCGAGCTTCGTCCACCAACTCGCCGATGAACGGCTGAGCGAGGACGATATCCTCGCTGATCCGGTGGCGAAGATCGCGGCGGTCGGCGGCGCGCGGCACCCGAGCATTCCGTTGCCAGTGGATCTGTTCGGCGCGGCGCGGCGGAATTCCGCCGGGGTTGACTTGGCGGATCGAGAGGTGCTCGCCGCCACCGCACGGGCTGTTGCGATGCCGCTTGACGATGGCGCGCCCCTGGCGGTCGATGCGGGACAAGCGATTGGCCGGGCGCAGGCGGCGTTCCCCGCATGGTCCGCCACTCCGGTGGTCGAGCGCGCCGCCTGTCTCGACCGCCTCGCGGACCTGCTCGAGGGGGCCCGCGACGCGCTGATGGCGCTCTGCGTGCAGGAAGCGTTCAAGACCATTCCCGACGCGCTCGGCGAAGTGCGCGAGGCAGTCGATTTCTGTCGATACTATGCGGCGCAGGCGCGCGAGGGATTGTCACCCGCCGAACTGCCTAGCCCGACGGGGGAGCGCAATGTGCTGCGCATGGCCGGGCGTGGCGTCTGGGCGACGATTGCCCCATGGAACTTCCCGCTGGCGATTTTCCTGGGGCAGACGGTGGCAGCCCTTGTCACCGGCAATACCGTGGTGGCCAAACCGGCGCCGCAGACGCCGCGGATCGCCGCGCTTGCTGTCCGGCTTGCGCATCGGGCGGGCGTGCCATCCGACGCCCTGATCCTTACCCCCGGCGGCCCCGAAATCGGCGCGGCGCTGACCGCCGATCCGCGCATCATGGGCGTCGCCTTCACCGGCTCGACCGCTACCGCGCGCAAGATCGCCCGTGCGTTGCTGGCGGACGATAACCGCCCGATCGTCCCGCTGATCGCCGAAACCGGCGGCATCAACGCGATGATTGTCGATTCGACTGCGCTTCCCGAACAGGTCGTCGCCGATGTCGTCACCAGCGCTTTCCGTTCGGCGGGCCAGCGTTGTTCGGCGCTGCGGCTGCTCCTGCTCCAAGAGGAAATCGCCGACAACGTCATCGACATGCTGGCGGGCGCGATGCACCTG
>PNLG01000334.1 GCA_013822915.1 Sphingomonas sp.
ACTTCTCGCCGGGCTGATTCTCGTCTGCGCCGGTCCGCATCTGCTGTGGCGGGGCTTGCGGTTGTCGTCCCCCTGGCCCCGCTGGTTCATGGTGGCGGCCACCCGCATTTGCGGCGTCCGGCGGCGCACGGTGGGCGTGCCGCTGAAGCGCGATGTGTTTTTCGTGGCGAACCACTTGAGCTGGCTGGATATTCCGGTGATCGCAAGCGCCAATGGCACCGCGTTTATCGCCAAGGCCGAACTCGCGACCGCGCCGGTCGTTGGCTGGCTCGCGAAAATGAACCGAACGGTCTTTGTCAGCCGCGCCGACCGGATGGGGGTGGCCGACCAGATCAACCAGCTGCGCGATGCGCTCGCTGATGTCTGGGCGATCACAATTTTCCCGGAAGGGACCACCACCGACGGCCTCTCACTGCTGCCGTTCAAGCCGTCGCTGCTGGCGGTGCTCGATCCGCCGCCGCCGGGAATCATGGTGCAACCCGTGGCGCTCGATTATGGTGCCGCCGCGCAGGAAATCGCCTGGGTGGGTGTCGAGGAGGGCCAGGATAACGGCTTTCGCGTGCTGAGCCGTCGGGGCAGCTTCCCCGTCACCGTGCATTTTCTGGAACCGTTTAATCCGCTCGATTATCCTGGGCGCAAGGCAATCAGCGCCGAAGCACGGCGCCGCATTGCCGATGCGATGGAGCGCATTTTGGGCAAGCCGCTGCGCCCCTTTCCCGGCCATGACGCGCTGGCGACGGTGCCACCGGGGGTGGCGTATGATGGGCCTGTCGCGATTGAATAACGCCCGCGCACGATTTTGCGTCCGGCCCCCGCCCCGCTATAGCGCCGCCGATGAGCGTTACTCCCAAACCAAATCCCAAGACCTTTCACGTCAAATCCTTTGGCTGTCAGATGAACGTCTATGATGGCGACCGCATGGCCGAATTGATGGCGGCGCAAGGGTTAAGCGCTACCGACGACCAATATGCCGCAGATTTGGTCATCCTGAACACCTGCCACATCCGCGAAAAGGCGACCGAAAAAGTCTATTCGGACATTGGCCGCCTCAGGAAGCACGGCGACAATCCGATGATTGCGGTTGCCGGCTGCGTCGCGCAGGCGGAAGGGGAGGAGATCATCCGCCGCGCGCGTGTCGACGTCGTCGTCGGTCCGCAAGCCTATCACAACCTGCCTAGCCTGGTCGCGCGCGCCAGCCGGCGCGAGGCGGCCCTCGACACCGACATGCCCGTCGACATGAAATTCGGCCACCTGCCCGCCCGCCGCCGCGTGCCGCCAAGCGCGTTCCTGACCGTACAAGAGGGGTGCGACAAATTCTGCACTTACTGCGTGGTCCCCTATACTCGCGGCGCCGAAGTCAGCCGCCCCTTTGCCGCGATTGTCGACGAGGCAAGGGCGCTGGTGGACGCAGGCGCCAGGGAAATCACGCTGTTGGGGCAAAATGTGAATGCGTGGGAGGATGAAGGGCGCGCGCTGCACGATCTGATCGCCGCCCTTGACCGGCTCCCCGGGCTCGCGCGCATCCGCTAC
>PNLG01000356.1 GCA_013822915.1 Sphingomonas sp.
CTGTTGATCGACCGGGTTGAGGCGCTCTACCTCGACCGGTCGATCACCGCGATCAAGGCGGTGACGATCAACGAGGGGTTTTTCCAGGGGCATTTCCCCGGTCGCCCGATTATGCCCGGCGTGTTGATTGTCGAGGCGATGGCGCAGGCAGCGGGCGTGCTCGCGGTGGAATCGCTCGGGCTCGCGGGGTCGGGCAAACTCGTCTATTTCATGGCGATTGATGGTGCGAAGTTCCGCAAACCCGTGGAGCCGGGGTGCCTGCTCACGCTGGACGTCGAATTCGTGCAGAAGCGGTCGAGCGTGTGCAAATTCGCGGGCCGCGCGCTGATAGACGGCGCGCTCGCGGCGGAAGCGAGCTTTACAGCAATGATCGCCGACCCGCCTGCGGTTTGATCACCGCTTAGCGAAACGGCGGTTCGTTGAACGCGCGCAGCTTGCGGCTGTGCAGCTTAGCGCCCTCGCGCCGGAGCTCTTCGCACGCTTCGATCCCGATCTTCATATGCTCGGCGATGGCGCGTTCGTAGAAGCGGTTCGCCTGACCGGGCAGTTTCAACTCGCCGTGCAGCGGTTTGTCCGACACGCATAGCAGCGTGCCATAGGGGACGCGAAAGCGATATCCCTGCGCCGCGATCGTCGCGGATTCCATGTCGATCCCGACCGCCCGGCTTTGCGAAAAGCGCAGCGCCGATTTGGAATAGCTCAGCTCCCAATTGCGATCATCGGTGGTCACGATGGTGCCGGTGCGCAGCCGTCGCTTCAGCTCATCGCCCGTCTGGCCCGAAACGGTTGCTGCCGCGCGCGCAAGTGCCTGTTGCACTTCGGCAATGGCAGGCACCGGAATTTCGGGGGGCAGCACATCGTCAAGCACATGGTCGTCGCGCAGATAGGCATGGGCAAGCACATAATCGCCAATCCGCTGGCTCGGTCGCAACCCGCCGCAATGCCCGATCATAAGCCACGCCTCGGGCCGCACCACCGCCAGATGGTCGGTGATCGTCTTCGCATTGGACGGGCCGACGCCGATATTGACGAGCGTAATGCCCGTGCGGTCGGGCGCGATCAGGTGATAGGCGGGCATTTGGTGCCGCCGCCACGCGCTGTCGGTGACCAGCTTTTCGGGGTCGTCACCCGCCTCAATCACAATGCCGCCTGCGCCCGACACCGCTGTATAGCGCGATTCGGGGCCAAGCTGTTCACACGCCCAGCGGACGAATTCATCGACATAGCGGTGGTAATTGGTGAACAACACATAACGCTGCACATCCTCCGGCGGGGTACCGGTGTAATGGCGCAGCCGCGCAAGGCTGAAATCGGTGCGCAGCCCATCGAACAGTGCCAGCGGGCGCACATCGCCCGGCGCACCGGATTGGCCATCGGCAATCTCGTCGCCGATATGCGCGAGCTCGGTCGCCGGGAAATGTCGCGCCAGTTCCAGCGCCGATACCTGGTCGAGCTGCAGCGCATGGCCCGGATCAAGCACATAGGGGAAGGGAATTTCCTGCCGCCCCGCCACGACCGAGA
>PNLG01000372.1 GCA_013822915.1 Sphingomonas sp.
ACCATCCTGGATCAGGCGGACACGACGCTGGGCAGCGTGACCGACCAGCTTCAGCGCGCGCAGGAACTGGTCATTCAGGCCGGCGGCGGCATTTTGTCGGACGCCGACCGCGCGATCATCGCCACCCAATTGCGCAGCGTCGTCGACGATCTCATATCGCTTGCCAACACGCCCGATGCACGCGGCGGGCCGCTGTTTGGCGCGGCAACCGGCGACACCGCGGTCACGCGCGACGCGAGCGGCGCGGTGAGCTTTACCGGCACGGGCACCGCCCCCGGCATCCCGATTGGCGAGGGCGTGACACTCCAGCCGAGCGAAAGCGCCGGGCGGATTTTCGGCGGGATTGCGGGCGGCAATATTTTTGCCGTGCTGAGCAGTTTTGCGACCGCACTAGAGACACCGGGGGCAACGGCGACAGCGGCGGCCAGCGCGGCGACCATCGACGGGATCAACGCCGGGCTCGATTCGGTGAATGCCGCACGCGGCTCGCTCGGCGCGCGCTCCGCGCGGCTCGAACTCGAATCGGCACGGCTTGAAACGGCCGACACCGCCCGCGAAGTCGAACGCAGCGCGCTTCAGGATACCGACATCACGCGCGCAATCGTCGATCTGCAACGCACCAGCACGATTTTAGAGGCAACCCAGGCCAGCATTTCGCGCCTCAGCCAGCTTTCGCTGTTCGATTATCTGCGCTGATTGGCGATTTGGTAACCGATTGGCGACTAAATTGGGTGAATAAAGGGTGAGAATGGCCGTTATCCCGATCATGGGGGCGGCACGCTCGACCCGGGGGAAAGGCAAGCCCAATGTTTCCGATTATTGGTCTGGTTGTGCTGCTCGTCATGGTGTTTGGCGGCTTTGCCTTCACCGGCGGCGCGCTTGGGCCCGTGATGGAAGCAATTCCCCACGAAATGCTCATCATCGGTGGTGCTGCTATGGGCGCACTCATCATCGGCAATTCGATGGCTGAGTTAAAGGCGATGGGCGGCGGCCTGATGAAAGTAATGAAGGGCCCGCGGTATAAGAAGCAGGATTATCTCGACACGATTTTCCTGGTGTCGAAGCTCATGAAAATGCTGCGCACCGACGGGCCGATCGCGCTTGAACCGCATGTCGAAGACCCGAGTTCGAGCGCGATTTTCGCCGAATATCCCCGCCTTTTGGCCGATCACACGCTCATCAACCTGATTGCCGACACGTTGCGGCTGGTGGTGGTGTCGTCGGGCACGCTTGACGTGCATGCGGTCGAAGAGGTGATGGATAACGCGATCAAGACGCATCATCACGAAGTGCAGGGCCCGCAAACCACGCTGCAGGGGCTGGCGGATGCGCTGCCCGCGCTCGGCATTGTCGCCGCGGTGCTGGGTGTGGTGAAGACGATGGGGTCGATCGACAAGCCGCCGTCGATTCTGGGCGCGATGATCGGGTCGGCGCTGGTCGGCACGTTCATGGGGGTGTTGCTGGC
Organism: Sphingomonas sp.; assembly: GCA_013822915.1. GTDB lineage: Bacteria > Pseudomonadota > Alphaproteobacteria > Sphingomonadales > Sphingomonadaceae > Sphingomonas. The sequence goes on from PNLG01000372.1 coordinate 1,466, forward strand.
CTATGGCATCGTCGCGCCGCTTGCCGGACGGTTGCAGCAGATTATCGACGCC
>PNLG01000373.1 GCA_013822915.1 Sphingomonas sp.
CGCGCCTGCACCACGCCGATCACCGTATCGACCGACCCCTGCGCGACCGGCAACCGGCTGTGGCTGGCCGCCATCAACGCGGCGCGAATGCCCGCTTCGTCAAGTGTCGCGTCAATCCATTCGACCGCCGTGCGCGGGGTCATCACTTCGCGCACTGGCCGGTCGGCAAGCCGCACGACGCCCGAAATGATCGAGCGTTCATGCTCCTCGATCACCCCCGATTTGCTGGCCTCCGCCACGATCATGTGCAGTTCTTCGGCGGTCACATTATCCTCGCCATCGCCGCGCAGCCGCATCAGCCAGAAGATGAACGCGCTCGACGAACCGAGCAGCCACACAAAGGGCGCCGCCGCGCGCGACAACCATTCCATGGGCGCTGCAACCACCACCGCAATCGATTCGGGGCGGCGCAGCGCGAGTTGCTTTGGCACCAATTCGCCAATCACCAGTGACGCATAGGTCGTCAGCCCGATGACGATGGCAAGGCTCAACAAATCCGCGGGCGCGCGTGCGATGCCCAGCGCCTCCAACCGCTCACTCACTGGCCCGCCGAGGCTCGCGCCGGAATAGGCACCGGCGACAATGCCGATCAGCGTGATGCCGATCTGGATCGTGGAGAGCAGCTTGCCGGGGTCGGCGGCGAGATTGAGCGCGGTTTGCGCACCCCGCACCCCTGCGCGCGCCATCGCCTCCAGCCGGGCACGCCGCGCCGACACAATGGCAAGCTCCGACATGGCGAACACACCATTGACGAGCACCAGCGCGAACAGAATCGCAACATCAATCCAGGGAAAAGCTTGCATGGCCTGAACGCCCCTTTGCCGCGTTTTGGCGTATCCTACAACCTTGGCCTACAACCGCGGCGCGCGCCCTACCGCCGCGCCGCGAAAAAGCTCCTCAGCAAATCGGCCGATTCGCGCTCACCGATGTGGGGAAAGATTTCGGGATGGTGGTGGCAGGTTGGCTGCGCGAAAAAACGCGGACCATGGGCGACAGCACCCCCCTTTGGATCATCGGCGCCGTAATAGAGCCGCCGGATGCGGGCATGGGCGATCGCGCCAGCGCACATCGCGCACGGCTCCAGCGTGACCCACAGGTCGCACCCGTCGAGCCGGTCGCGGTCAAGCGCGCGGGCGGCGGCGCGAATCGCCAGAATTTCGGCATGCGCGGTCGGATCATTCAGCCGCCGGGGGGCATTGGCCGCGCGCGCAATCACCTTGCCATCGCAGGTGATGACCGCGCCCACGGGCACTTCGCCCGCATCGGCGGCCTCGACGGCGGCGGTAAAGGCCTCGCGCATGGGGTCGGGCAATGGGAACATCGCGCATGTTATGCGCGCTTGGGAAGCGGGGCGCCAGCCAAGGCGATTGGCGGCGGGTTCGGGGCCAAAAAGGTTGACGCGGGCCTGCGGGCAAGCTATCGGCGCGCACTTTCCAGGCTCTCGTGTTTTCAGGAATTATAGCGATGTCGCGCATTTGCGAGCTGACCGGCAAGGGTCGG
>PNLG01000324.1 GCA_013822915.1 Sphingomonas sp.
GAGGAATCCGGCGTCAGGGGTGCTCTGGTCTGCTTGGGCGGTGCTGGCTTCGTCCATGCTGTCAGCCGCGAGCATGTTGTCTGTCAGCGCACCGGATTGCGCGGTGGCCTGCACCGCCTTCAGCTGCCGTTTCAGCTGCCGCATCAGCGGCGGTGCGGACTCTTGGCCAGGCTTGCGGCGCAGTTCGGCCGCCCAGCGCGGGTTCTCGATCACGGCCCAGGCGACAGCCTCGTCGTGCAGCGTTCCTGCCTCATCGACCCGCGCCGGGAACACGATCTTCAGCGTGCGCTCGGATGTGCGCGCCTGATCGCCCGCCGCGACAGCAATGGCTGGACGCATCGCGTGCTGCGGGTTCTTCTCGGCCGTCATGTCGCTCGTCGCGCGGGCATCGAGGACATGCGAGGGTGCACAGTCGCCCTTGGGCGCGCGGCACTGGAACGAGCCTTCGACATTGGTGCCAAACGTCGCGCAGGCGCTCGCCGTCAGGGCAAGACCGGCGCAGGCGAGGAAACGGAAGGGGAGCCGCATGGATCTATCCTTTTGTATTGGAGGTCAGCGCCGGTGCAGAGGGGCGCAGGAATTCGCGGAGCACGGCCGCCGGGCGGTAGCCCTCGAGCACTGCGCCATCGGAAGGGCGCACGAGAACGGGCGTGCCGGTAAAGCCATTGGCCTTGGCGAAGGCCTCGTTGGCATCGAGACCGCTGGTGTCGCAGGGCTTGGGATTGACGAGCGCGCCGCCCGAATAGGCGAGCCGGAGCGAGAGTTCGGGGCGCGGGGCGCACAGCACCCGCTCGGCGTCGCGGCGGCTCTCGGCCCCGAAGATCGAGATCGGTCGCTCCTCGACCCGCGCACCGATCGCTTTCAGCTCCTCTTCGAGCTTCTTGCAGTAGCCGCACTGGAAATCGGAAAAGACCACGACCTTCGGCCCGTTCACAGGGCCCCAGGTGATTGCGCCATTGGCCGGAAGACCCGCGAGCGATACTTTCTTGGGTGCCGTGCGCGCCGCGGCCTGAGGGGCTTTCTCGGCTGCCGCAGCGCGGGGCGCGCCTGCCGTCAGAAGATCTGGGTTCAGTTCAAGCAGCCGGGCCGCCGTCAGATCCTGACGCGCTTCCATGTCATAGACCCGCCCGATCACGAGATAGCGCGCCGCCCGATCGACGTAGAACAGCGTCGACTTGGAGGCGACTTCGCACAGGCCGCCAAGACCCTCGCAAGCGATCCTGTCGATCGGGGTCTTGGGCAGGCGCAGCTTGAGGGCGGCCCGCACGGTGTCTGTATCTGGCGCTTTCATGGGCGAGGCGAGGCTGGCGACGGCCCAGCCTGTTGCGGCCGAAAGGGCGATCATCCCGGCGATCCCGGCTGCTGGCTTGATCCAGCGCATGCGCCGCTTGTGGGGGGATGGGTTCGTTTCGCTGGTCATTGGGAATTCCTCACGAAGACGCCGTCGAGAAACACGATCTCGACCGCGATGCCGGTCGGCATCTCG
>PNLG01000013.1 GCA_013822915.1 Sphingomonas sp.
GGTCGGGGCGGATCGCCTCGATGAGTTCGTCGGCGTCGAGCGTCTTTTGCGCGGCCACTGCAATTGCGGCAGCAATCCGGCGAAATTCCTTGAGCGAAATCCCTTCCTCCAGCAACCCGCGCAACACTTGAGTCAGCACGGTCAGAGGCACCGGCTGCGGCGAAAGTGCAGCCACCAGATTGGCGGCGCGCTCCTTCAGCGCGTCGAGCAGATTTTGCACTTCGTCCTGACCCAGCAGCTCGGCGGCATGCGCGTGCAGCACGTGGTTCAGGTGCGTCGCGATCACGGTGGACGAATCCACCACCAGATAGCCCGCCCCCGTTGCCGCATCGGCATCGGCGGGCGAAATCCACACCGCATCCAGCCCGAATGTCGGATCCTTGGCCGTCTTGCCATGCAAGCGGCCAACGGCTTGGCCCGTATCGAGCGCGAGCATTTCATCGGGCGACACCAGATCATCGCCCAGCACGACACCGCCCACCACAATCCGGTAAGCATAGGGCGGCAGGTTGATGTCATCGCGCACGCGCACTTGCGGCACGACAAAGCCCAATTCCTTCGACAATTGCCGCCGCACGCCGGTGATGCGGCCCATCAACTGGCTGCCGCGCCGTTCATCGACCAGCGGGACAAGGCCGTAACCAATGTCGAGATTGATCTGGAGCGTGTCGGCGACATCCTCCCAATTGATTTGTGACGGATCGACAACGGCCGGCGGGGCGGCCTCGACCTGCTTGGGCCGGGCCGCGATCTGCGCGGTGCGATAGGCGATGAACCCGGCGACCGCCGCTGCAGGCAAAATCACCAGATGCGGCATGCCCGGCATCACGCCGAGCAGCGCCAGAATTGCCGCCACCGGCACCCAGGTGCGCGGCGAGCCGAACTGGCTGCCAATCTGACCCGACAAATCCTGCGACGAAGTAACGCGCGTCACGATCGTCGCCGCCGCAATCGACAGCATCAGCGACGGAATCTGCGCTACCAGCGCGTCACCAATCGCCAGCAGCACATAAACATGTGCCGCATCACCGATCGTCATGCCATGGCTGAGCGGCCCAAGGATCAGCCCGCCAATGATATTGGCCGCCAAAATCAGCAGCCCGGCAATCGCGTCGCCCTTCACGAATTTGGACGAACCATCCATCGAGCCATAGAAATCGGCCTCGGTCGACACTTCGATCCGGCGCGCCTTTGCCTCGTCGGGGGTGATGAGCCCGGCGTTCAGATCGGCGTCGATCGCCATTTGCTTGCCGGGCAGTGCGTCAAGCGTAAACCGCGCCGACACTTCAGAAACGCGGCCAGCGCCCTTCGTCACGACGATCATGTTGATGATGACCAGAATCGCAAACACGAAAAGGCCAACGATGTAATCGCCACCGATCAGGAACGTGCCGAAAGCCTCGATCACCTTGCCAGCGGCTGCCTCTCCCTCATGCCCATGGACCAGCACGACGCGGGTGGAGGCGACGTTGAGCGA
>PNLG01000066.1 GCA_013822915.1 Sphingomonas sp.
CGAACGCGGCGAGCGCATCCTTCAGCGCGTCGGTATTGTCCTTGGTCAGCTCACGCTTGTCGCGGATGTCGGTCAGGATCGCGGCATGGGCGCTGCGCATATGCGCCAGCATCGCGCCCTCATAACGGGTCACATCCGCCACGGGCACGCTGTCGATATAGCCATTGGTGCCCGCAAAGATCGACACCGTCTGCTCCTCAAACGGCATGGGCGAAAACTGCGCCTGCTTGAGCAGTTCGGTCAGCCGCGCGCCGCGGTTGAGCAGCTTTTGCGTCGAGGCATCGAGGTCGGAACCGAACTGCGCGAACGCCGCCATTTCGCGGTATTGCGCCAGCTCCAGCTTGATGCTGCCCGACACTTTCTTCATCGCCTTGGTTTGGGCTGCCGAACCGACGCGGCTGACCGAGAGACCGACGTTGATCGCGGGGCGGATGCCGGCAAAGAACAGGTCGGTTTCAAGGAAAATCTGGCCGTCGGTGATCGAAATAACGTTGGTCGGGATATAGGCCGACACGTCGCCCGCCTGCGTCTCAATGATCGGCAGCGCGGTGAGCGAGCCCGACCCATTGTCGCTGTTCATCTTCGCCGCGCGTTCGAGCAACCGGCTGTGGAGGTAGAACACGTCGCCGGGATAAGCCTCGCGGCCCGGCGGGCGGCGCAGCAGCAGCGACATCTGGCGATACGCCACCGCCTGCTTCGACAAATCGTCATAGACGATCAGCGCGTGCATGCCATTGTCGCGGAAATATTCGCCCATCGCGCAACCGGTATAGGGCGCGAGGAACTGCAAGGGGGCAGGGTCCGATGCCGTCGCGGCGACGACAATCGAGTAATCCATCGCGCCATTTTCGGTGAGCGTGCGGACAAGCTGCGCCACGGTCGACCGCTTTTGCCCGATCGCGACATAGACGCAGTAGAGCTTCTTGCTTTCATCATCGCCCGCGTTCGCGGTCTTTTGGTTGATGAACGTGTCGATCGCGACCGCCGACTTGCCGGTCTGGCGATCGCCGATGATCAGTTCGCGCTGACCACGGCCGACGGGGACGAGCGCGTCAATCGCCTTCAGCCCGGTCTGCACGGGTTCGTGGACCGAGGTGCGCGGGATGATGCCGGGCGCCTTCACTTCGACGCGGCTACGCTGATCGGTGACGATCGGCCCCTTGCCGTCAATCGGATTGCCCAGGCCATCGACAACGCGCCCCAACAGGCCCTTGCCCACGGGGACGTCGACGATGGTGCCGGTGCGCTTTACGACATCGCCTTCGCGGATCTGGCTGTCCGAGCCGAAGATCACGACGCCGACATTGTCCGCCTCAAGATTGAGCGCCATGCCCTGCACGCCGTTGGAAAATTCGACCATCTCGCCGGCCTGCACATTGTCTAGGCCATAAATGCGCGCAATGCCGTCGCCGACCGACAGCACTTGTCCGGTTTCGGATACTTCGGCTTCGGTGCCAAAATTGGCGATCTGGTC
>PNLG01000437.1 GCA_013822915.1 Sphingomonas sp.
TTGAGGACTGGTTCCAGGTTGGCGCCTTTGAAGCGGTCATCGCAAAGGACGATTGGGATCGGCTGACCCCGCGGGTCGAGCGCAATACCGATGCGGTGCTTGCGCTGTTCGAGGAAGCAGGCGTCAAGGCGACCTTCTTTACGCTGGGTTGGGTCGCGCAACGCTATCCGGCGCTTATCCGCCGGATCGTGGCGGCCGGGCATGAAATGGCGAGCCATGGCTGGGACCATCAGCGCGTCTTTACCATGACACCCGAACAGTTTCGCGCCGACCTTGCCCGCGCGCGCGCCGTGATCGAGGATGCAGCGGGTGGTGCGGTGACGGGTTACCGCGCACCAAGCTTTTCGATCGATCAGCGCACGCCATGGGCGCACGCCATTCTGGCGGACGCCGGGTACCGCTATTCCTCCAGCGTCGCACCGATCGCGCATGACCATTATGGCTGGCGCGACGCGCCGCGTTTTGCGCATCGCCCGCTCGCCGACAGCGCGCTGATCGAGCTGCCGGTGACAGTGGCGGAGATTGCGGGACGCCGTGTGGCAACCGGCGGCGGGTTTTTTCGGCTGCTCCCCGGTGCGCTTTCGAGCTTTGCCGTGCGACAGGTTAATAGAGCGGCGCATCCGGCGGTGTTTTACTTCCACCCTTGGGAAATTGATCCCGACCAGCCGCGCGTGCGCGCGGCCCCCATCAAGTCGAAACTGCGCCATTATAGCCGGTTGGGCGCGATGGCGCGCAAGCTCAAGACGCTGATCGCGCGGCATGACTGGGGCCGTGTCGACGCGGTGATTGCGAACCAAGCAGCGGTGCTGTGACGCTGCCGCTCATCAAGGCCCCAGTTGGCTTGCGGGCCGCTGACCTCTCCGACCGGGCAGAGCGTGCCCGGATCGACGACTTTGTGCGCGCGCATCCGGCGGCGACACCCTTTCACTTGACCGCCTGGCAAGTTGCGGTGGCGCGCGGTTGCGGACAGCGGGCGCATTGCCTGATCGCGCAGACAGCGCATGGGGTGATTGAGGGCATGGTCCCGCTCACTGAAATCCGCTCGATCCTGTTCGGGCGTGCGCTGGTGTCGGCGGGCTTTGGGGTGGGCGGGGGCATATTGGCAACGAGGGACGCGGCGATCGCGACCCTTGCAGAGGGTGCGTGGGCGCTGGCGGCGCGGCTGGGCTGCCCCACGGTCGAGCTGCGCGGCGGCGCTGAACCGGGCCTGACTTGGGAAGCGGAGGAGGGGACTTATCTGACGTTTGCCCGGCCGCTCGCAGCCGACGATGACGCAGAACTTGCCGCGATCCCCCGCAAGCACCGCGCCGAGGTTCGCAAGGCGCTGGCCAACGATTTGACGGTGGAGACAGGCCGGGACCAAGCGGCGTTGGCGGCGCACTATGCCGTATATGCCGAATCCGTGCGCAATCTGGGCACGCCTGTCTTTCCCGCGCGCCTTTTTCGCGAAGTAATGACCCATTTTGGTGA
>PNLG01000128.1 GCA_013822915.1 Sphingomonas sp.
GAGCCCGACGAAGTGCGCCAGCTTGGCAAAGCGATGTTCGCGGTGGCCGATGTGAGCGAGGAGGAAGTCGAATCCGTCCTCGACGATTTCGTGGAGAAGGCCCGCGAACGCACCGCGATCGGCTTTGACCCGCGCCCGCGGATTGAGGGAATGATGACCAAGGCGCTTGGGCCGGAAAAGGCCGAAAGCGTGCTCGCGCGGATTACGCCGGTTCAGGATGCGGGCGCGATCGAGCTTTTGGCCTGGCTTGACGCTGGCGATATCGCCGCGCTGATCGAAAAGGAACATCCCCAGATTGCGGCAGTGCTGATCGCCAATCTTGATCCCGCGATCGGCGCGCAAGTGCTTGAATTGCTGCCCGACGGCGCGCAGCCCGACATCTTGCACCGCATCGCCAAATTGGGGCCGATCACGCATGAAGCGATCGAAACGCTGAAAACGGTGCTCGCAAAGCGGATCGGGCTGGGGAGCCAGGCGACCGCGGTTGCCTTTGGCGGGACACGCGAAGCGGCCAAGATCATGCAATCCTCGCGCAAGACCACCGAACAGCGCGTGATGCCCAAACTCGCCAAGATCGACCGCGAAGTCGCCCGCGCGATTGAGGAGGCGATGTTCGTCTTCGACAATCTGCTGGACCTCGACGACAAGAATCTGGGCACGCTTATTCGCAACATCGACGGCGATTTGCTGGTCCGTGCGCTCAAAGGGGTGGACGAGGCCGCGCGCAACCGCTTCCTTGGTTGCATGTCGGCGCGCGCCGCCGATGGTATCCGCGACGAAATGGAAAGCCGCGGGCCAATGCGCTTGTCCGAAGTGCACGAGGCGCAAAAGGCGATTATCCAGATTGCCCGCGCGCTCGCCAAGGATGGCACGATCATGATGGGCGGCGGCGACGACGATTATGTCTAAAGCGGCGATGCCCCGCTCGCCCGATTTCGCGGCCGGATTTGTCGCACGCCACGATCCCAAGGCGCAGGCGCAACTGGCGCTGATCGCGCATGATCCGTTCGCGCCGGCCGATCTGAAAGCGCGGGCGACACGGGGGCGCAAATCGGCGGCGGCGGGGGTGGAGGGTGATGCGCCAACCCCGCGATCCTTTTCGCCCCAGCCGGTTGGCCCGCGCCATTTCAGCCCCGAACCCGCGATTGACGAAGAGCAGGCAGCCGATACCGCGCCCGATGCCGCCGATTTTGTCGATCCGATTGAACAGGCGCGCGCCCAGGGCTTTGCCGACGGGGTGGCGCATGGTCGTGCCCTTGCCGAGGCGCAAGCGGATCGTGATGCGGCGCTGATCGCGCAGCTGGGTGCTGCGCTCAGTTCGCCCGACCGGATTGATCGCGACGCGCTGGCGCGCCACATGCGGGACACGGTGCTGATGCTTGTCACGCGCATGGTGGGCGATGTCGGCGTTGCCGCCGATGTGCTGGCCGCGCGGGTCGAAGCGGCGACCGCGCTCCTCGCC
>PNLG01000365.1 GCA_013822915.1 Sphingomonas sp.
TCGTCCTATCTGGGCACGATCACGGTGATCAACCTAGCGCTGGGGCTGGTGATTGCGGTGGCGCTGTGGGTCATGGGGATGCCCTATCCCTTGATGTGGGGTGGGGTGGTCGCGCTGCTGAATTACGTTCCGTATTTCGGGCCGATTGCCGCTGCCGCCTTGCTCGCGCTGGGCGGGTTGATGGTGTTTTCCGATCTGTGGGTGGCGCTGGTGCCAGCCTTTATCATGATTGGCGCGCATTTGCTGGAAGCCAATGTCATCACCCCGCTGATCGTTGGGCATCGGTTGACGATCAGCCCGATCATGATCCTGATCTCGCTCAGTTTCTGGGGGTGGGTGTGGGGCACGCCCGGCGCTTTGCTGGCGGTGCCGATTCTCATCATCCTGCAAACGGTGATTGGCGCGGCGGGCAAGCCCGATATTGCCGGGTTCCTGTTTGAACATGGCACGCTCGACCATCGGCGGCGCGGGCGCAGCGATAAGCGTTGACATGCTCCGGCGGCTCGCTTAGTTGCGCCGCCTCACGCTTTGCAAGCGGGTGTAGCTCAGTTGGTTAGAGCGCCGGCCTGTCACGCCGGAGGTCGCGGGTTCGAGCCCCGTCACTCGCGCCATGCGCGACATCCACCCATCGGTGCCAGGCGCGCTATCGCCAGCGACCCGTCTCCATCCATTTGAGCAGCGGGCCGAGCGGCGCAATCCACACCAGCCCGCTCGCCAGATAAAACAGCGATTGCACCGCAATCGGCCAGCCAATCACCGTGTCGGCAAGCGTCGCGATGAGCACGGCCCAGACCGTAATCATCACAACGATTAGCAAAGTGCCAGCGGGCTTGCGCCAACTCGGGGTCATAGGGTGCCGGGTCCGATCCATCCGTGTTCAGTGACGACGCCGTGGAGCGCGACGTCCCACGGGTCAACCGGGACTTTGGGCACGCGCTGCACCGACCATGCAATGCCGATTCGCAACGCCCCGGGTAGCGCGGCAAAGGCGCGGTCGTAATAGCCCGCCCCCTGACCCAGCCGGGCGAGTTGATCATCAAACGCCACCAGCGGGGTCAGGATGATGTCGGGCGACAGCGGTTCAGCCGCTGCCTCCGGCTGGTGCAGGCCAAACGGGCCGAGGATGAGCGGCGCGTCGGCGCTCCAGCGCAGGAACCGCATCGGGGCCGCGCGCGTGGTGACATGGGGAAGCGCGAGCCGCCACCCTCGGCCAATCACAGCGGCGGCGAGTGGGGCCGGATCAGCCTCTCCGTCAATCGGCAGATAGCTGGCGATGATGCCGCAATCGCCGCGCCGCGCGTCAAGCCAAGCCGCCAGCATCGGGGGCAGGGCGAGCGGCGGCCCGGCAAATTCGCGCCGCGCGCGCCGCATCGCGGCCCGAATCGCGGCCTTGTCTTCAGCGGTCACGGCGTCTCCAGCGGTCACGGCGTCTCTACCGGGGCAAGCGAGGGAGCAT
>PNLG01000264.1 GCA_013822915.1 Sphingomonas sp.
CGTCATGCGATTTGCGTGGCGCTGGACGTTGCCGACCATGCCGCCGTGGCGCGGTTTTGCGATGAACAGGCGATCGGGCTGGTCGTGATCGGCCCCGAAGTGCCGCTGGTCGGTGGGCTGGCCGACAGTCTGCGCAGCGGCGGCATTGCCGTGTTCGGGCCGGGGGCAGCGGCGGCCCGGCTGGAGGGGTCAAAGGGTTTTACCAAGCGGCTGTGCGCGGCCGCCAACATCCCGACCGCGCGGTTTGTGAGTGTCGACACGCTTGCCGACGCGCTGATCGCACTCGACGGTTTTGGCCTGCCGGTGGTTATCAAGGCCGATGGGCTGGCCGCGGGCAAGGGCGTGACGGTGGCGGCCACTCGCGCCGAGGCGGAGGACGCGCTCGCCGCGATCTTTGCCGGGCCGGGCTGTGCCGTGATCGAAGCGTTTCTGACCGGGGAGGAGGCCAGCCTGTTCATCCTGACCGATGGCACGACGATGGTCCCATTCGGATCGGCGCAGGACCATAAGCGCGTTGGCGAGGGGGACACGGGCGCAAACACCGGTGGCATGGGTGCCTATAGCCCGGCGGCGGTGCTGACCCCGGCGCTTGAGCAGCAGGCGATCGACACAATCATCGCGCCCACGCTGGCCGCGATGCGCAACGCAGGCACGCCGTTCAGCGGGGTGCTCTATGCCGGGTTGATGCTGACGGCGGCGGGGCCGCAGCTGATCGAATATAATGTCCGCTTTGGCGATCCCGAATGCCAGGTGCTGATGATGCGGCTGGAGAGCGATTTGCTCGACCTGATGCTGGCAACGGCGCAGGGGCGGCTGGGCGCGGTGGCCGCCCCCCGGTTCGGCGAAGCTGCTGCGCTGACGGTGGTGGTTGCGGCGCGCGGCTATCCGGCGGCGCCCGTCGCAGGCGGCGCGATCAGCGGCATCGCAGCGGCCGAATCGGACGGCGCGGTGGTGTTTCAGGCAGGCACTCGGCGCGATGGTGACGCGCTGATGGCGGCGGGCGGGCGGGTGCTGGCGGTGACAGCGATGGGCACCGACGTGCGGGCCGCGCGTGACGCGGCTTATGCGGCGCTTGACCGGATCGACTATGCTGACGGATTTTGCCGCCGCGACATCGGCTGGCGTGCGCTGGAGCGGGCGGGGGACTAAGCCGCGTTACCGCCCTCGCGGATCACCAGGCTGACCAGCAGCTTGTCGATCCGCCGCCCGTCGAGATCGACCACTTCAAACCGCCAGCCCTGCTCGGTGAAATACTCGCCTTCGCCTGGCAAATGGCGGAATACCGCCAGCGCGAGCCCGGCGACGGTCGCATAATCCCGATCCTCCGGCAGGGTAATCCCCAGCCGCTCGGCAAGCGCATCGGCGGCCATATTGCCCGCGACCAGCAACGACCCATCCTCGCGCTCCACCACCGATGGTTCGACATCGGGG
>PNLG01000307.1 GCA_013822915.1 Sphingomonas sp.
CAAGCCTTGCCTGCGCCCCGCCCGTCAGCGCCAGCGTCGGCGCGCCCGAAGGCGCATTCACCACGCCGATGTCACGCATGAAAACCCCGCGCTTGAAGCCCGTGCCGACCGCCTTTGAAAAGGCTTCCTTGGCGGCAAAGCGCTTGGCGAGCGTGCCCGCGCGGGTCAGCGGACGGCCCGCCGCCTTGGCGCGTTCGGTCTCGGTGAAAACGCGGCGCTCAAACCGCGCGCCGAACCGGTCGAGCGAGGCGGCAATCCGTTCGATATTGCACAGGTCGGACCCGACGCCGATAATCACGGCAGCACCTTCACCGGGCCGCGTCCATCGCCGCGCGCATCGCCCGGACTGCATCGCCAAGCCCCGAAAAAATCGCGTCCGCGATTAGCGCATGGCCGATGTTCAATTCGCGCAAGTGCGGAATCGCGGCAATCGGCGCGACATTGTCCACCGTCAGCCCGTGGCCCGCATGAACTTCAATGCCGTTTTTCGCCGCCAGCGCCGCCGCATCGGCCAGCCGGTGCAGTTCCTCGGCCTGCGCATCGCCCGCCAGTTCGGCATAGCGGCCGGTGTGCAGCTCAAGCACCGGCGCGCCCAACCGCAGCGTCGCCTCCACCTGGCACGGGTCGGGCTCGATGAACAGGCTGACCCGGCATCCTGCCTCGCCCAGCATATCGACCAACCGCTTCAGCCGGTTCTGTTGCCCGGCGGCGTCCAGCCCGCCCTCGGTCGTGCGCTCCTCACGCTTTTCCGGCACGATGCACACCGCGTGCGGGCGGTGCGCGAGCGCAATCGCCAGCATTTCATCGGTTGCCGCCATTTCAAGGTTAAGCGGGATGGTAAGCGCGTCCATCAATCGTGCGATGTCGTCATCGATTATGTGGCGCCGGTCCTCGCGCAGATGCGCGGTGATACCATCGGCGCCTGCCTGCGCCGCGACCAGCGCCGCGCGCACCGGATCGGGATAGCCAACGCCGCGCGCGTTGCGGACGGTCGCGACATGATCAATGTTGACGCCCAGGCGAAGGTAATCGCTCATACCAGCCCCCGGCTGCCCGGCTTGACTGGCGGAATCGCGGCCAGTTCAGGCGGCAGTGCGTCGGCGGGATAGGCAGGAATGTCGAGCTTGCACAGCGACACCATCGGCACGCCAACATCGGCGGTGCCGTTCGACCGGTCGATAATGCACGCCGCGCCCACCAATGTGCCGGGATGCTGGCGGATCGCAGCAATGCATTCGCGCGACGACAGCCCGGTGGTAACGAGATCCTCGACCATCACGACCCGCGCGCCGGGCGCGATTTCGAAATTGCGGCGCAGCTCGAAGGCGCCATCGACTCGCTCGACAAAGACGGCCTTGCACCCCAGTGCGCGCGCGGTCTCATAGCCCGGAATAATGCCCCCCATC
>PNLG01000038.1 GCA_013822915.1 Sphingomonas sp.
AACCCCTCCCGGAAGGGCGAAGCGCGCTTCCAGCTTTTCGACTGCGGCGCGGCTAAGCACCAGCGTATCGGCTTTCAAAATATCATAGACGTTCGCGCCGACGGCCGGCATCACATCGATGGCGCGGATATTGCCCGCAGCGAGCGCGAAGCTCGCCTCAACCATATCGCCGTCGATGACGAGCGCGCGCTTCGACCCCGTTTGCCCAAAGCTTCTGGCGAGCACGGCGGTCTTGGCATTGTCGATGACCAGCGTGTCGAGCACGACCAGCTTGCCCTCGCGCGCCTTTGCTGACAGCGCCATTTTCAGGCCGAGCGCGCGAACCTTCTTGTTCAGGCTCGGGTTGAAATCGCGCACGCGGGCGCCGTGCGCCTTACCGCCGCCGATGAACACCGGCGCCCGGCGATCGCCGTGACGGGCAGTGCCGCCGCCCTTTTGTCGGCCGAATTTCTTGCCGGTGCGGGCAACATCGGCGCGCTCACGCGTGCCGCGCGCAGTGCCGCGACGCTTTTCAAGCTGCCAAGTGACAACCCGGTGCAGGATGTCGGCGCGCGGCTCGATGCCGAACACATCATCGCGCAGTTCCAGCTCGTCGGTGCCGGGTTCAAACCCGGCCGCGAGCGTAGAGATCTGAATCTTCATGCTGTTCAGCCCTCCTGGCCGTCGGTGGCGTCGGTCGCGGGCGCTTCATCAGCGGGCGTATCGGCGGCCTGATTGCTATTGGCAGCGACCTTGATCGCGGCAGGATAGGGCGCCTCGGCGGGACGGGCGATCTTCACCGAGTCCTTGACGATCAGCCAGCCGCCCTTTGATCCGGGCACCGAGCCCTTGATGAAGATGAGACCGCGCTCGACATCGGTTGAGACGATCTCAAGGTTCTGCTGCGTGCGCTGGCGGTCACCCATGTGACCAGCCATCTTCTTGTTCTTGAACACCTTGCCCGGATCCTGGCGGTTGCCGGTCGAACCGTGCGAACGGTGCGAGACCGACACACCGTGGGTTGCGCGAAGGCCCCCGAAGCCCCAGCGCTTCATCGCGCCGGCAAAGCCCTTGCCCTGGGTATAGCCCTGGACATCGACATATTGGCCGGGAATGAAATGGTCGGCGGCGATTTCCGCGCCGACATCGAGCAGCGCGTCTTCCGACACGCGAAACTCGACCAGCTTCGCCTTGGGCTCCACCTCGGCCTTGCCGAAATGGCCGCGCTGCGGCTTGGCGACATTTTTCGCCTTGGCCGTGCCCGCGCCGAGTTGCAACGCGACATAGCCGTCCCGCTCGCTCTCGCGGCGCGCGACTACCTGCAGATTTTCAAGTTGCAGGACCGTAACCGGCACATGCCGGCCATCGTCCTGGAAAAGGCGGGTCATCCCCATTTTCTTCGCGATCACGCCGGTGCG
>PNLG01000358.1 GCA_013822915.1 Sphingomonas sp.
TTATCTGCCGGTCGATGAAGTGGTGGCGGTGCTGACCGCGCGCGACATGATGAAGCACGTTATCGTCACAGGCCGCAACGCCCCCGAGGCGCTGATCGAGGCGGCCGACCTTGTTACCGAAATGACCATGGTCAAGCATCCATTCCGCTCCGGCGTGAAGGCCCAGGCCGGCATTGAATTTTGACCGGGGATCGAGTTCTGAGCGCGGTCCCGCCTGTGTTCGGCGCGGAATTTGCGGAGCAATTCATGCAATTGCTGCGCTGGCGGCGCGATGTCCGGCATTTCGACCGCCGCGCCGTGGGCGAAGCGGACATGCGCGCGCTGCTGGCCTGTGCCTCGCTTGCGCCGTCGGTCGGCAATGCGCAGCCGTGGCGATTTGTGCGGGTGCGGACGCCTGACATCCGCGAGGCGCTGGCCGCCCATGCCGATGGGCAAAGTGCACAAGCGGCGGAGCGTTATGCCGGGCAGGCGCGGCACGATCACTACCTGTCGCTAAAGCTGCACGGCTTGCGTGAAGCGCCCGAACTGATGGCGGTGTTCTGCGATGAACTGCCCGAGGCGGGGCACGGCCTTGGCATTGCCACCATGCCTGAAATGCTGCGATATTCCTGTGTGCTGGCGATCCACAATCTCTGGCTCGCGGCACGGCTGCGCGGCATTGGCCTTGGCTGGGTGTCGATCGTTGATCCGCCTTTGGTTCAGGCCATGCTGGATGTACCCGCGCATTGGTCGCTGATCGCGCTGCTGTGCATTGGCTATCCGGCAGACACATCCGACACACCCGAACTGGAACGGCACGGTTGGCAACCGCGTGAACCGTGGAGCGACCGGGTGTTCGAACGATGATTTTCAATCAAAGGACCAGAAAACCATGCTGATACCCGTGGAGGACGGCCCCGCTATCGTGGCCTGCAACACTTGCCGCCATAGCGCCGATGCGCGTGAGGACTCCGCCGGGACGCGCGGCGGCGCGCAACTGGTGGCGGCGCTGCGACAGGTACAGGAGAGCGACGCGCGCTATGCCGGGGTGGCGGTGCAGGAGATGCCGTGCCTGTTCGCCTGCACCGATTTCTGCACAATCCACCTGCGCGCGCCCGGCAAGGTCGGCTATGTTCTGGGCCGGTTCACGCCGGACGAGGACGCCGCCACCGCCATTCTGGACTATGCGGTCCACTATGCCGCCAGCGAACATGGCCGGGTGCCGTTCAAGCAATGGCCGCAAGGCGTGAAGGGGCATTTCATAACCCGCACCCCGCCGCAGGGCTTCGTTGCGGAATGAGCCGGTTTGCGTCCCTTGCCGCCTTTGAAGCGGCGCTTGAGCGTTTGCCTGTGGCCGATGCGGACGCCATCACCGCTGCGCGGGCGCGGCAGGCCAGCCTGACCAAGCCC
>PNLG01000021.1 GCA_013822915.1 Sphingomonas sp.
AACGGAGCAAAGCGCGTAAAGAAATACATGGGCCTCAGAATAGTGCAGGGGTGGCGCCGATGCTACCCCTGCCTATCGCTTCATTCGTCGGTGAGCAGGAAATTCACCCGCACCACGCGCCAGCGCTCAATCGGCACACCGCCGCGGGTCGCAGGCCGAAAACGCCATTTGTTCAGCGCTTGCCGCCGGGTGGACTCGAAAAAGGCGGGGGTTGCCGCGCTCACTTCTTCCACAGCCCTTACCCGGGCATCGACGCCGACCAGCACGCGCACCTTCACCAACCCCTCGCGGCCCAGCCGCCGTTCATCGGCGGGGTAAAGGGGTTGAAAATCATCCGCATAGCGGGGATCGGCGACCGGCTCGACGATGACGGGCGGTGGTGGCGCGGGTGGGTCGATCGCAACGCCTGTGCCGGTGCCGCTGTCGGCGGGGCCGCTGATCACGACCGGATCGCCCGATCCAAAGACCGGCGGCTCGGCGGGGCGGGTGACGATAACCGGCGGCTGATCGACCACCGCGCGGGGCGGCGGCGTCTGCTTCGCCGTCTGGCGCTGTTCGGGCGGTGTCGGGGGAAGCGGCTCGGGCGGCGGGGGCACCGGCACTGGGTAGGTGACAAGCGGTGGCGGTTTCAGGATCGTCACGCCGATATCGGGTGCTGCAAACATGATGCCGGTGATCATCAGCGCGACGATGCCGCCCGCCAAGACCAAGCTGCCCGGCCGCGACTGCGCGCTGGGTTTATAACGGGTCGGTGCCATCGCCGATCTCCATCCTCTCATGGTGCCGGATTCATGCCCAATTACAATGGTATGATACAACATTAAGCTCAGAATGCACGCTTGCTATTGCCGCCGGGCGAACGGGCGTTCTAAGGGCAGGGTTGGTCGTCCGGCGCACAGTCGCAGGCAACGGGCGACCCGCACAGGGAGCGCGCGCGCATGAAATTGATGACCGGCAATTCCAACCTGCCGCTGGCACGGGCGGTCGCCGAATATCTGGAGATCAAGGTCACCGACGCCAGCGTGCGCCGCTTTGCCGATGAAGAAGTATTTGTCGAGATCAACGAAAATGTCCGCGGCGAGGATGTGTTCGTGCTCCAGTCAACCGGCTATCCGGCGAACGACAATCTGATGGAGCTGTTGATCTGTATCGACGCGCTGCGCCGCGCATCGGCCAAGCGGATTACGGCGGTCATCCCCTATTTCGGCTATGCGCGCCAGGACCGCAAATCGGGGTCGCGCACCCCGATTTCGGCCAAGCTGGTCGCCAACCTCATCACCGTGGCCGGCGCCAACCGGGTCTTGTCGATCGATCTGCATGCGGGGCAGATTCAGGGCTTTTTCGACATCCCGACCGACAATCTGTTCGCCGCACCC
>PNLG01000091.1 GCA_013822915.1 Sphingomonas sp.
GACGGGTTGGCAAGCCGCATCCTCACCCGCTTCGGCGAGGCGCTGGACAGTCTCAGACCCGACCGCGTGCTGGTCCACGGCGACACACTCACCACCATGATGGCGAGCATCGCGTGCTATTTCCGGCGCATTCCCGTCGGCCATGTCGAAGCCGGCCTGCGCAGCGGCGACATCTATTCGCCCTGGCCCGAGGAGGTGAACCGCAAGGTCACCGGCGTGATCACCGATCTGCACTTCGCCCCCACCCAGACCGCCGCCGCCGCGCTGCGGGCCGAGAGCGTACCGGACAGTGCGATCCACGTGACCGGCAACACGGTGATCGACGCGCTGCTGTTCGCGCAAGGCAGGATCGCCGCCGACTCCTCGCTTGCCCCAGCCATCGCACCGCTGAAGGCGCGCTTTGCGGGCAAACGGATCATCGCCGTCACCGCCCACCGCCGCGAGAATTTCGGCTCGGGCATGGCGCAGATTGCAGAAGGATTGCAGAAGCTGGCGGCACGTGATGATGTCGCGATCATCTACCCGCTCCACCCCAATCCCAACGTCGGCGGGGTGATGCGTCCGGCGCTGGCGGGACATGAAAACATCGCCCTGATCGACCCGCTCGACTACCTCGATTTCGTGGCGATGATGGCGGCGAGCGACATCGTGCTGACGGACTCTGGCGGCATTCAGGAGGAAGCGCCGAGCCTTGGCAAGCCGGTGCTGGTAATGCGCGACACGACTGAGCGGCCCGAGGGCGTGACGGCAGGCACTGCCCGGTTAGTGGGAGCGGATGCTGCTGTCATCGCGACAGAAACCTCGCGTCTGCTGGATGACCGAGGCGCTTATGATGCCATAGCTCGCGCGCATAATCCCTATGGCGATGGCAAGGCCAGTGCACGAATTGCGAAACTCGTTGCCTTGGCCCGCTGACCATCTCTCCTGCATCATAGCCGGAACCATTCTGAGCCGCTCTTGGAAAGGGTTGGCGTTGTTGGCGAGGCAGATCCGGGTCGGCGAACGCGTCTCAGGGCGTGAGCATGAAGAAGCAGGCCTTGGTGAGGTCATGGCCGCGTAACAGCTTGGCGACCTGCTCGGTGAGCCATGTGAACAGATCCGCCATGAGCTGCGGGCTGAGTTCCTAACGGGTGGCAAACCGCTCGGCCGGGCTCTTGCCGTTGATACCGCGCTCGATGTCGAAGAGAGCGTCAAGACGCTGCACGGCTTAAAGCTTCTAAAACGCGTTCTTGTGGGTCAGCACCATCGCGGTGCGCACCACGATGGTCATGTCGCGCCGAAGCGACCAGCCCGCAATATACTCGAGGTCGGACTGGAGACGGTCGGTCAGATCCTTCTCGTGCTCGGTCGCGCCGCGGTGGCCGCGCACCTGGGC
>PNLG01000034.1 GCA_013822915.1 Sphingomonas sp.
CGCGCTGCTGGGCGCATTTGCGATGGGCATCCCAACGGCCGTGCATGAGCAAAATGCCGTGCTGGGCCGCGTCAACCGGCTGGTCGCAGCCAAGGTGAGCGCGATTGCCACATCCTATCCCGATGTCGAGCGGCTAGCACCCCGGCATCGCACCAAGGCGCATCTGGTGGGCAATCCGGTGCGCGAGGCGGTGCGCGTGTTGCGCGAGCGGCCCTATCCGCTCTTGGAGGCGGACGGCATTTTCCGGGTTCTGGTGACGGGTGGGAGCCAGGGCGCCAGTGTGCTGTCGGAAATCGTTCCCGATGGGCTGGCGCTGCTCCCGATCAACTTTCGCCGTCGGTTGCAAGTGACGCATCAGGCTCGGCCGGAGGATATTGAGGCGGCGCGCGCGAAATATGCCGAACACCAGATTCCCGCCGAACTCGACACCTATCTGCCCGACATGCCCGAGCAACTCGCCTGGGCGCATCTGGTAATTGCCCGGGCGGGCGCGTCGACGCTCGCCGAACTGACCTGTGCGGGGCGTCCCGCGATATTGGTGCCGCTCCCCGGCGCGACCGATGACCACCAAACCGCCAACGCGCGCGAAATGACGACAGCGGGCGGGGCGCGCACGATTAGGCAGCCAGACTTTACCGCCGTTGAATTGGCGCGGCAGATGCAAAAGCTGGGCCTTGATCCGGTAGCGCTCGAAAATGCCGCAGGGCGCGCGCGCGGCTGTGGCCGCCCCAACGCCACCCGCGACCTTGCCGACCTTGTCGAAAGCCTGGGCGGTCCGGCCAGCATCCTGCCGGTTGGTGCCGTGCGCCCGGCCAAATTCGGCGATCAGGCCGCTTATGCGTGAGGAGTGCTGAATGAAGGGCGCGGGCACCGATATCGGCACCATCCACTTTGTCGGCATTGGCGGCATCGGCATGTCGGGCATTGCCGAGGTGATGCACAATCTGGGCTATCGGGTTCAGGGCTCCGACGTGGCCGAGGGCTATGTGATCGCCGGGCTGCGCGCAAAGGGGATTGCGGTGCAGATTGGCCAACGCGCCGAAAATCTGGGCGATGCGGCGGTTGTCGTTACCTCAACCGCGATCCGGCGCGACAACCCGGAGGTTGAGGCTGCCTATGCCCGCCGCCTGCCTGTCGTGCGGCGTGCGGAGATGCTGGCGGAGTTGATGCGGCTCAAATCGACGGTGGCGGTCGCGGGCACACACGGCAAGACGACGACCACGTCGATGGTTGCGGCCCTGCTCGATGCCGGCGGCGTCGATCCGACTGTTATCAATGGTGGGATCATCAACAGTTATGGCTCCAACGCGCGGCTGGGCACGAGCGACTGGATGGTGGTGGAGGCCGATGAGAGCGATGGCAGCTTTCTGCGCCT
>PNLG01000232.1 GCA_013822915.1 Sphingomonas sp.
CCGCTGGTCGATCCCGAGCTGCTTCAGGCATCGCTGGAGGTGGATTACCGGATGCAATGCACGATTGCGTTGTCCACGCGCGTGCAGTGTCGCGTGCTGAAGGAGACACCCTTTTACCCCGGCCTGCGCCGCGCTGTGATGGCGGCGGTGCCGTTGCTGCGCATGGCGCCTGCCAGGCGCGAGGGTCGGCTGGTCGATGGCCAGCGTGTCGAATTCTGGTGGCGAATCAGCGTGACGCACGGCGACGTTCAGCTGCGCTGAACCCGGGCGCTGCGCGGCGCTGTTAACTCGGCCCCCTTTCTGATACCGACCGGCTTATGGCTGCTTCTGCGACGGCGTCAGCGCGAGAGATATTGGTACGGCTTCACGATGTGATGGCCGCGCGCACCACTGCGCAGGCCAAATTGAACCATGTCGTCCAGATCATTGGCGAGGCGACCGCCAGCGAAGTTTGCTCGATCTACCTGTTGCGCGACGGCGTGCTGGAGCTGTTTGCGACGCAAGGGCTTGACCAGGCAGCGGTGCATGTCACGCGGCTGGCGCTGGGCGAGGGGCTGGTCGGCACAATCGCGCAGGACAATGAGCCGCTCAACCTCGATGAGGCGGCCAGCCACCCCGATTTCGCCTATCGCCCGGAAACGGGGGAGGACAAATTCCACAGTTTTGCCGGGGTGCCGATCATCCGCCGCGAACGCGCGGTGGGGGTGCTGTGCGTGCAACATGCCGAGCCACGCCGCTATGCCGATGTCGAAATCGAAGCGCTGCAAACCGTGGCGATGGTGCTGGCTGAACTTATCGCCAATGCCGATTTGATCGACCACACCGTCACGACCACGCGCCCCACGCCGCAAAGCGCCACCCGTATCGCCGGGCTGAAGCTGGTCGACGGCATGGCGCGCGGGCTGGCGGTGTTTCACCAGCCGCGCATCACCATCGACCACACCATGGCCGAAGATACCGAGGCGGAGCGCCACCGCGTCTATGCCGCATTCGACCGGATGCGCGAACAGATTGAACGCATGGCAGCGCAAGCCGAATTCGGCATGGGCGGCGAGCATGAAGAAGTGCTCCAGACATACAAGATGTTTGCTTATGATGAGGGGTGGAGCCGCCGCATCAACGAAGCGATCGACAGCGGCCTCACTGCCGAGGCCGCAATCGAGCGTGTGCAGCAACGCACCCGCAGCCGGATGCGCCAGATCGACGACCCGTTGCTGGCCGAGCGGATGCACGATCTCGAGGATTTGTCGAACCGGCTGCTCCGGATCGTGTCGGGGCAGATGGGGACGGCGGCCCAAATGGGTTTGCGCCATGATGCGATCCTGATCGCGCGCAATCTGGGCCCGGCAGAGCTGCTTGAATATGACCGG
>PNLG01000082.1 GCA_013822915.1 Sphingomonas sp.
TCGCCGACCTGTTCCTGCTTGCCCAGGGTGCAGCGGCGAGCATCCGCGACACGGCGGGCGCCTGGTTCAGCGGGACGGATGCGGAACGCCTCGCCCGGGTGTCCGCTGCGCGGCTATCGATCGCCGGCTCTGCCGAGCGCGCCCTGACGATCGCGCAGGAGGCGGTGGGGCTGCAGGGATTGTTCCTATCGCATCCGCTGGCGGCAAAGATCGCCGATCTCATGGTGTACCTGCGCCAGCCTGCGCCCGACGCGCATCGCTTTCGCGTCGGCCAGGCTGTCGCCGAGCACATCCTCGACCCCATTCTGTGAGGATCCCGCTGCGAAACGTACGTGTCGCGCTGGTGATCGCCCCGCACCCGGATGACGAGGTCATCGGCGCGGCAGGCCTCATTGCGCGGCTTCGCCGCCATGGAGCTCGGGTCCGGGTTGCGGTCGTGACCGATGGTGCCGCGTCTCACCGGGGCAGCCGACAATGGCCGAGAGCGCGACTGGTCGCGGCGCGCCAGCGTGAGAGCCTTCATGCGCTACGTCGTCTCGGCATCGTTGCTGGCGACGTCTCGTTCCTCAATTTGCCCGATGGCCAGTTGCCCTCGATCCCGGGACGCTGTTATCGCGCGCTGCGCCGCCAGGTCGCACGATGCCGGGATCTCGATCTCATCGTCGGACCGGCCTGCGATGACGACCATCCCGATCACCGCGCCGTAGCAGCGGCCGTCGCCCGATGCCCGGGTGGCGCCGGTCGGCTGACCTACCGCGTGTGGCCGCCTCGCCCGGACAGGTCCGGACCGGCATGGCGCATCGCTGTGCCCGGAGGAGTTCCGGTTAAGCGGTCGCTGATCCGCGTCTACCGGACGCAGCTCGGCGCCGTTTCCGATGATCCAGCAGGCTTCACGATCGCGAGACACGAGCTTGCGGCCTTTGCTCGTCCGGTCGAGCGCTACCGGCCGGGTTCGAAGTGACGAGCCCGATCGATCTTGCCGGGTTCGCCGCCAAGTTCGCCGGCGACGACGATCCCTGGCGCACCTTCACCGCCCGTGACGAGGCGGTGAAGCGTGCCGCGATCCTGCACGCGATAGGTCACCGACCGGTCGGACGGGTGCTGGAGCTGGCCAGCGGCAACGGATCCAACAGTGCCGCGATCGCGAGGATGGCGTTGCGCCTCGATGCGACCGAGGGCACGAGGGAGGGGGTCGACCTGACGGCACGCGCCGTCGCGGCCTGGCCTCGTGCGTGCGCATCGCTGCTCGTGCTCCCCGGTCGACCGCCACGTCTCGTCTATGACGTGATCGTGATCGCCGAGATCCTGTATTACCTCTCAGCGCGAGAGATGGCCCGGGTTGCGCGTGAGATGGCCGCTCGCCTGC
>PNLG01000282.1 GCA_013822915.1 Sphingomonas sp.
GCTTGCGCGCTTGGCGCAGCGCCTTGGCATCGCCGGTGCGCAGGAAAAGCCCAACCGACTGCGCGGCGATGCTGCCGCACGCCATTGCATAGTAAATCCCCTCGCCCGATGCAGGCGCGACCACGCCCGCCGCATCGCCCGCGACCACCACGTCGCGGCCATTGTCCCAGCGCTTCAGCGGCTTGAGCGGGATCGGCGCTCCTTCACGGCGCAGTGTCTCGCACCCGGCCAGCCCGCTTTGCAGGCGGAGCCGCGCGCAGGATTCGCGAAGTGCAAAGCCCTTGTTCGCGCTGCCGACGCCGATGCTCGCCGTTTCGCCATGCGGAAAGACCCAGCCGTAGAAATCGGGCGAAATCGCGCCTTGATAAACGACATCGCAGCGTTCGGGCCGGAAATCATAATGAGCCGCGGGCGCCTTGACGACTTCGTGATAGGCGAAGACGAACTTGGTCCGCGCGCCCTTGATCGCCTGACGGGCAACGCCGGAGCGCGCGCCGTCGCAGCCAATCACCGCGCGGGTGCGCACCCGCTGCTCGGCGCTGCCGCGCCCGGTGGTGTAGATGATGACGGCCGCCCCATCGGCGTCACGGTCGATCCGCTCAAACGTGCCAGTGCGCCGCTCGGCACCTGCAAGCCCCGCCCGCGCGCGCAGCCATTCGTCGAACACATCGCGGTCGACCATGCCGACAAAGCCGTCGCCGACGGGCATCTCAACCTGTTTGGCAGAAGGCGCAATCATCCGCGCCGCCGTTGCCTTGGCAACCAGCAGATGGTCAGGGATATCGAAATCGCGGATCAGCCGGGGGGGAATAGCACCACCACATGGCTTGATGCGCCCTGCCCGATCGAGCAGCAGCACATGATGCCCGGCCCGCGCCAGATCGGTTGCCGCGGTTGCCCCCGACGGGCCGCCGCCAACCACCACCACATCAAAGTCATAGCTCATGCCAATGCCTCCCGATGGCGCAGGATAGCGCCACGCCCAACACCCACCGCAAGCCAGGCCGCCACCAAAAACAACGCGCCCTCGCCCGCAAATACCATCGCAAAGGCCGCCTCGGTCTGCCCCGTCAGCGCGCGCGCGACATCGACGCCAACCGCGCCCGTCAGCCCGCCGGTGCCAAAGGCAATCGCCTGTGCTGCCCCCCACACGCCCATGCGGATCCCCTCGCGCTGCGGCCCGGCGCCCCCCGCCATGCTCATCATCGCGCCAATCGCTGCCACCGCGAACACGCCATTGGCAAAACCCAGCAGCCAGATATTCGCCGCCAGCGGCCAATCCGCCGCCTGCCCCACCTGCGTCGCCATGCCCAGCCCGGCCAGCGCCAGCGCGGAGCCAAGGCAT
>PNLG01000278.1 GCA_013822915.1 Sphingomonas sp.
AACGTGCGCCGCGTCGTGCAGCGCAGGTCGCCGCCCAGTGCGGGTTCGGGGTGGCGGGCAGCGGCAAGGCGCGCGGGACCGCCATCCTCGCCGGGCCAGGGGCTGTCGAAATAGCCCGCTGTCATCGGTGGTGCGTCCCGGGGCAGTATTCGCCAGTGACGATCATCTCATCCCCCTTCAACCTTTGGGGGGGGAGGCTATGCCGCCCGGCCACGCCGAAACAAGGCTTAACTGCCGAACACGCCCTTGCGGTAGAGCAGGGTGATTGCGACCCGGCGGTTGCGCGCATCGGCGGGGTTTTCGGTGATGAGCGGCTCGCGGTCGGCTACGCCCTCGATCCGGTCGAACCGCTCATCGGGCAAGCCGCCCTGCGCAAGCCGCTGGCGCGTCGCCTCTGCCCGGCTGGAGGACAACAGCCAGTTGTTGATACCGCTTGCGTTGCGGAACGCCAGGCTGTCGGTGTGGCCGCGGATCATGATGGTGTTGGAAAGCCCTCGGATCGACTGCGCGATTAAGCCCATCAGCTTGTCGGCTTCGGGCTCGAACATGGTCGTTCCCAGCCCGAACATCGAATAATCGGCATTATCGACCAGGTCGATGCGCAGCCCGTCGCGCTGCCGCACGAATTTGATGTGGCTGGCCAGTTTTTGCAGCTTTGGGGTTGAATTGATCGCCGCTCTGATCTGGCGGGCGATTTTCTCGAAATTCTTCTTGTCCTCGGCGCGCAGCGCCTTGTCCTTGAGCGTGCCCTTTTCGCCGCTGCCGACTTGCACCCCGCCGCTGGCATCGATCGGGACGGTCATCGAGCGGGTGCCGGTTTGCGACGCGCGGTTGGGGTAATTGTCCTTGTCCATGATCGACGATCCGCCGAACAGGCCATTGGACCCGGCGCTGTTCTGCTTAATCTGAATGAGGTTGGGCGAGAAATAGTCGGCAAGCGCCTTGCGCTGCTTCTCGGTCGTCGCGCCGAGCAACCACATCAGCAGGAAAAACGCCATCATCGCGGTTACGAAATCGGCATAGGCGACTTTCCACGCGCCGCCATGATGGCCGCCATGCCCCTCGACATAGACTTTTTTATAAATGATCTTGGGGGGTTGATTGGTCCCGTGCGGCGCGCGTGCCATGGGTTAACGCCCGCGCAGCCCGTCGAACACTTCGGCAAAGCCCGGTTGATTGGCGTGCGCAATGCCTGAGCGCGCGGCCTCGATCACCAGCGGCTGCGGATGGCCGTGGAGCGAGGCAATGATGATCTGCTTGACGGTGTGATAAATCGCCGCGTC
>PNLG01000415.1 GCA_013822915.1 Sphingomonas sp.
GGTGCCGGCGCCTGCAGCGCGCGCCGCCGCGCCGCCGCCGCCGTCCTTCGCACCGCCACAGCATATTCCCGCTGGCCCGGGCCCCATGCCCGCAATGGGTCAATAGGCCGGGAAGGGGAGGGCCGCCGTCATGCGCAATTCGCCAATGTCACCCCTGTGTGGATCGGTGCTGGTTGCGGCCCTCTTCGCATCAGGCCTTCTGTCAGCGTGCAGCAAGGTGAGGAGGCGCCCGAAGAACGCGACCCCAATGCGACCACGATGCGGATGGTCGGGCCGGACGGCGAAGAGGTGACTGCCGATATCGTCGAGACCGACAAGGGTATGAAGATGCGGGTGCGGGACGCTGACGGCAAGGAGTCCTCGATCGAGATGGAAATGCCCGAGGGCTTCCGCGCACCTGGCTCAGGCCAGTCCGGTGGCCGCGAGGATAGCTTCTCCGATTTCGACCGCCGGTTCGATGAACGCAGCGAGCAGTTCCGCAAGCGGTTCGACGAGCGCGTCGATGAGTTCGACCGGCGCTTCAAGGAGCGGCAGGAGGCCTTCGATCGCCGATTTGAAGAGGATCAGCGCCGGATGAATGAGCGGATGCGACCGCTCGATCGCACCGCGTCGCCGCGCCCGCCTGCCGCACCTTCGCCGTCTCCCGCTTCCGATGGCAACGCTGTTGGTGACAGCAGCTTGCCCGTGGATGAAGACCGGTGAGCGCTCCCGCTTCATCCCGCCGTCCTTCGGTCGTCGCGCGCTGGGCGATGATCGGCGTGCTGGCGGCAGGCATCGCCTCGCACAATGCGATCGCGGCATGGCAGGAAAGTCATTCCTTCATGATCAATGCCAGCGACAGCCTGCCCAATTGGGCCTTCTTCGTCAGCGCGGGCAAACAGCCGGCGAAGGGCGACTATGTCTTCTTCGTCCCGCCGCCCGGTGAGCTCGTCAATCGGCATTTCGGCCCCGATCAGGGTCCGTTCGGCAAGCAGGTGATCGGCATGCCCGGCGCACTGGTCGAGCATCGCGGCGAGTTCGTCTTCGTCGACGGTGTAAAGGTTGCGCGCATCAAGCCGCGCACCCGGCTTGGTGAGCCGCTGCATCCTGGCCCGACCGGGATCGTGCCGCGCGACTGTTTCTACGTTGGCACCGATCATCCAGACGGGTTCGACAGCCGCTACGCCGAGATCGGCTTTGCCTGCCGCAAGGCGATCCTCGGCACCGGGACACCCATCCTGTGAGGGTCTGGCCGATCCTTGCCACGGGCTTTACGCTCCTGAGCCTGACGAC
>PNLG01000350.1 GCA_013822915.1 Sphingomonas sp.
TCCAGGCCGAGCGCGGCATGGTGCAGTTGTCCACCGGCGACATGCTTCGCGAGGCGCGCAAGGCGCAGACGCCGCTGGGCCAACAAGTTGCTGCCGTGATGGATTCGGGCGCGTTGGTGTCGGACGAAATTGTGTCGGCGCTGATCGACGAGAAGCTGGCGACGCTGGCGCCGACGCAGGGTGTCATTTTTGACGGTTATCCCCGCACCGCCGCGCAGGCAGCGTCGCTCGACGGACTTTTGGCGCAGCACCACCGCACGCTGGACTATGTAATCGAGCTCGATGTCGATGAGGATGCGCTGGTGGAGCGGATCGTCGGGCGCTATTCGTGCGCCAAATGCGGCACCAATTATCACGATCATTTCAACATGCCCAAGGTCGCCGGTGTTTGCGATGTGTGCGGATCGGTCGAGTTCAAGCGCCGCGCTGATGACAATGCGGACACGGTGCGCACGCGCATGGCCGAATATCGCGCCAAGACCTCCCCGATCCTGCCGATTTATGAAGCGCGCGGACTGGTGCGTCATGTCGACGGCATGGCGGCCATCGGCGCGGTGAGCGGCGCAATCGACCGGATTTTGGACGCAGGATCAATCGGGGCAGGCGCGACGGGCGGATCCCAGTGAGGCAACCTCAGTAAGTAGTAGTGGTAGTAGTAAGGCGTTTCCCATGACCTCCCGCGCGCAAATTCTGGCAGAGATCGACGCGATTACCGCAGTTGCCGCACGGCTGGCAGCGATTGCCCAGCGAACCGATGCACAACGTAAGCAGGATTTGATCGTTGCGCGCCGCGAACTGGCGATGCGGATCATGACAGTGATGGCGATTGGCGAGGGGTATCGCCCGCTGCGGGACCATGAGCAACTATACCCCGAATTGCGACAGCGCGTCAGTTCGATGCGGGCGGCGATTGCCGATCATCAGGCGCAGTGGTCGGCAGTGGCGATTGACAGCGATGACGCTGCTTACCTTTCCTCCTCCGCGGCGCTTCAGGCGATGGGGCGCGAGCTGATGGCCTGGATTCGAACGACGGTTATCAGTTTGCCAGAATCGACTTGACGCGATGGACCGGGGGCCCGGTTTGTCGTGAATTATCTTTTCGACTCGCTTGACACCTCGGCGATCTGTGCCTAATCAGCCGCTCTTCCGAACAACGGGATGAGGCGGCGTGTTTCAGCACGCTTTTCTTCGTTGCGCCGTTCGGTTTGAACGCGATGAGATGGATCGGATGCAGCCATGCTCCGAACCGTGGAGCAGGAGATCAAGATACA
>PNLG01000432.1 GCA_013822915.1 Sphingomonas sp.
CTCGAACAAAGGCGACAAGTTGCAAGGCAAGCAATTGCCGATCATGTATTCATCCAAAGACACGAGCTTTTTCTCCATCTCCGGCAATCTGGCGACGCAATATCCGCAAGCCGTTGGCTGGGCGATGGCGAGTGCCGCGCGCGGTGACACCCGCATCGCCGCCACCTGGTGCGGGGAGGGTTCGACGGCGGAGGGTGATTTCCACTCCGCCTGCACCTTCGCCAGCGTCTATCGCGCGCCTGTCATCCTGAACGTTGTCAATAATCAATGGGCGATTTCCAGCTTTTCGGGCTTTGCGGGGGCAGAGGCGACCACCTTTGCCGCGCGCGCGCTCGGCTACGGGATTGCGGGCTTGCGGGTCGATGGCAATGACGCGCTGGCGGTTTTTGCCGCCACCGCCTGGGCGGCGGAGCGGGCGCGCACCAATGCCGGGCCGACGCTGATCGAACATTTCACTTACCGGGCGGAGGGGCATTCGACCTCCGACGATCCCAGCGCTTATCGCTCGGCAGGCGAGCCCAATGCCTGGCCACTTGGCGATCCGGTCAGGCGGTTGGCGGATCACCTGATTGCGCTCGGCGAATGGGATGCCGACGCCCACGCCGCGCAAGACCTTGAACTCGCCGAACTGGTCAAGGCGGCGCAGAAAGAGGCGGAGAATAACGGCATTCTCGGCCACGGCCTCCACCAGCCGTTCGAGACGATGTTCGAGGGGGTGTTTGAGGAAATGCCCTGGCATCTGAAGGAGCAGCAAGCGCAGATGATCGCCGAAGAAACCGCCAGCGGCCGACCATGGGCGCACAAATGACACTGGCCCCCGCCCTCCCCGCCGACACTACGCGCATGAACATGATTCAGGCGATCAACAACGCCATGGACGTTATGATGGCGCGCGATCCCGATGTGATCGTGATGGGGGAAGATGTCGGCTATTTCGGCGGGGTGTTCCGCGCAACCGCTGGCTTGCAGGCGAAATATGGCAAGACGCGCGCGTTCGACACGCCGATCACCGAATGCGGCATCATTGGCGTCGCGATCGGCATGGGCGCTTATGGCCTGCGCCCGGTACCCGAAATCCAGTTTGCCGATTATATCTATCCAGCTCTCGACCAATTGGTGTCGGAAGCCGCCCGGCTGCGCTATCGCTCGGCGGGGGAATTTACCGCGCCCATTACCGTGCGCTCCCCCTTTGGCGGCGGCATTTTCGGCGGCCAGACGCACAGCCAGAGCCCGGAGGGGATTTTCACCCATATCTGCGGCGTC
>PNLG01000009.1 GCA_013822915.1 Sphingomonas sp.
CTGATCCGCGAGCTGGGGTGCAGCCATATTCAGGGCTATGTCTATGGCAAGCCCGCGCGTGCCGAGCTGGTGCGCGACGCACTGAACGAAGGCGATGGCGCAGCCACGATCTCCGGCTATCGGGTCAGCCGCGAGCGGCGGACAAAATTGTTCCGCACCGCCATGCTCGAAGTCGCGGGCGAACGCGGCGAAGTGCGTATCCGCAACATATCGGCAACCGGCGCGATGATCGACGGGATCGAATTTGGCCGCGATCCGCAACGCGTCACGTTGTCGATCGAATTGCTGGAAGGCGACCTGATGCCCGCGCGGGTGCGCTGGGCAAAGGACGGCCGCGCCGGCATCGAATTTGCGGAACGCTTCGACATTGCCCGACTCAACAGCGCGGTCGATCCGGCCAAGGCCCGCCGGGCGGGCTGACGCGGACATCATCGGCCCTGTGCCGGGCGTTGGCGATGACGGCGGTCCTGCATCCGCCGGGCCGATCGGCGATTTATTTTCGTTCCCCCTTCATTCTCTTGCGTTTTCGCAAAGCGGGCTTTGCCCGCGCGTCGCGACTGTGGATGGTTTTGCGGTAGCCATGAACCGAGTCATTTGAGCGACGAACCGAGTCCTTAAACTGTCATTTACCGTCTTGCTTGCCGACGCGAATGGGCACAAGCTGTTGTGGTCGAGTTCGGGGGCGAACCCAATTGATAGTAGATTTGACGCCGCGGCGCAGGATCGCGGCATCTGCGCTTTTGTATCGCACCGCCGATGATGGACACTTTTTGTTCTCGTCGGCCGCTCGTCAGTGATATTGTGGGGGGCTTCCCCCGAGTCGGACCGACAGGTTCGTGAGGAGAGGGATGAGGCGGTGATGGATTTTCGTGAAGGCCAGGAAGGAAGCATGGATACACTCGCTCAGGACGTGATCGCCGCAGCAACGGCTGCGATCGCCGACACGCCACCACCCGCCGCGCGCGACAGCCGTGCGGTCCTGCCCCAACCCTATCCGGTGACGGTCGATCATGGCCGCGATGCCTTGCTGACCGATTTCGGCAAGGAAACGCTGCGCGACCGCTATCTGTTGCCGGGGGAAACATTTCAGGATCTGTTCGTGCGCGTGGCGTCGGCCTATGCTGATGATGCCGCCCACGCTCAGCGGATTTACGATTACATCTCAAAGCTGTGGTTCATGCCCGCAACCCCCGTGCTGTCGAATGGCGGCACCGGGCGCGGCTTGCCGATTTCCTGCTATCTCAATTCGGTCCCCGACAGCCT
>PNLG01000399.1 GCA_013822915.1 Sphingomonas sp.
TTGGACTGATGAAGCGGCGAACGTTTTGAGCAAGGGCGAGCATAGTCATGGGTTTTCGTAACATTTCGGCCTGGTCGATCCGCAATCCGGTGCCGTCGATCGTCCTGTTCATTGCGCTGTTGCTGGCGGGCATTGTCAGCTTTTCGCGGATGCAGGTGAACGATAACCCCGATATTGATTTCCCCGCCGCATCCATCACGATCAGCCAGCCGGGTGCCGCGCCGACCGAATTGGAAAAGCAAGTCACCCAGCGGGTCGAATCTGCGGTGCGTAGCATCAACGGGATCGACGAGGTCAACTCTAGCGTCGGCGAAGGGTCGAGCACGACGCGCGTTTCCTTTGCGATCGGCACGCCGATTGACCGGGCCGTCAATGATGTGCGCAACGCGATTTCGCAGATCAGGGGCGATTTGCCCGACGGCATTTTGGAACCGCAGGTCGAGCGGATCGATATCGGCGGCGGCTCGCTGGCCTATATCTCGGTTGAGGCGACCGACATGACGCTTGAGGAGTTGAGCTGGTATGTCGATGACACGGTCTCCAAGCGCTTGCTCGGCAACGCTGGCACCGCCAGCGTCAGCCGCGACGGTGGCGTCAATCGCGAAATCCGCGTCATCCTTGATCCCGTCAAGCTCCAGTCCTTTGGCATCACCGCCGCGCAAGTGAACCAGCAATTGCGCCAGACCAATCTGAACGCAGCGGGCGGCCGCGCGCAGGTGGCGGGGTCTGAACAATCGGTGCGCGTGCTCGGCAACGCTCGCACTGCCTATACGCTTGGGCAGTCCGAAGTCGCGATCGGCGGCGGCCGCACGGTGAAGCTCGCCGATTTGGCCGAAGTGAAGGATAGCTATGCCGAACAGCGTTCGGTCGCGCTCATGAACGGCCATCCCGTGGTTGCCTTTGGTATTACGCGGGCAAAGGGTGCGTCGGACGTCACCGTCTATGACGCGATGGAAAAAACGCTGCGTCAGCTTGAAAAAGAAAATCCCAAGATCAAGTTCACCGAATTATTCACCAGCGTGAACTATACCAAGGGGCAATATCATTCCGCGATCGAGGCGATGATCGAGGGCGCGGTGCTCGCGGTGATCGTGGTGTTCATTTTCCTGCGTGATTGGCGCGCGACGATCATTTCAGCAATCGCCATTCCCCTGTCAGCGATTCCGGCGTTTTTCTTCATGGATTGGATGGGCTTTACGCTCAACTTCCTCAGCTTGCTGGCGCTCAGCCTGGTGGCAGGGGTGCTGGTCGATGACGCCAT
>PNLG01000056.1 GCA_013822915.1 Sphingomonas sp.
AGCCTGCCGCTCCCCGCTCTGTCCAACCCGGTCGGCGACGGCACCCAAAGCGGCCTGTTGACGCCTGACATCCGCTATACCCGCACCAACGGCTTTGAATTTGCCCAGCCTTATTATTTCGCGATCGGGCCCAATCGCGGGTTAAAGATCACGCCGCGCGTGTTTTCGGACGTGCTCCCGCTGCTCCAGGCGGAATATAGCGCGCTGACGGCGCGTGGCGCCTATCGCCTGGGCGCTTATGGCACGGTCAGCGACCGAACCGACACCGGATTTGTCAATCCGATCACGTCACGCAATGTGTTTCGCGGCTATGTTGAGGGCGCGGGCCGGTTTCAGTTCAACGAAAAATGGAGCGCGAGCGCGTCGTTCAGGGTGGCGACGGATCGCACTTTCCTGCGCCGCTACGACATTTCGCGCGACGACATCTTGCGCAGCACCGCGCGGATCGAACGCATCGATCAGGACAGCTATTTCTCGCTGACCGCCTGGGCGGTCCAGACGCTGCGCGTCGGCGACCGGCAGGGGTTGCAGCCGGTGGCGCTCCCTGAATTCGACTATCGGCGGCGATTTCGTAACTTGTTTGGCGGGCAATTGGACTGGCAAGTCAACACGCTCGCCATTGGCCGCGCGGCGGGACAGGATACGCAGCGCGCTTTTACCAGCGCGACCTGGACGCTGCGGCGAATCAGTCGGTTGGGTCAGGAAATCACGCTGACCGGCTATGCGCGCGGTGACATATACAATTCGGCCGATCAGATCGCGACCACGGTTGTCAGCTATCGCGGCAATCCCGGTTTTCAAGCGCGCGGCATCGCCGCAGTGGCGCTCGACGTCAAATGGCCGTTTGTCGGAACATTGCTCGGCGGCACCCAGCGGTTGACGCCACGGGCCCAGCTTGTCGCCTCGCCCGAAATCGCCAATCTGCTGGTCCCCAACGAAGATTCACGCGCGGTTGACCTGGAGGATTCGAACCTGTTCTCACTCAATCGCTTTCCGGGCTATGATCGGTTCGACGGGTCCACGCGCGTCACCTATGGACTGGATTGGGTGGTTGACCTGCCCGATTTCAGCCTGAGTGCGAATATCGGGCAAAGTTACCGCTTCAGCAGCGATCCGGCCTTCATCCCGCAAGGGACCGGCTTTGCCGACCGGCTTTCCGACATTGTTGGGCGCACCGTGATACGGTACCGCGATCTCGTGACGATCACGCACCGTTACCGGCTCGACAAGGATGGGCTCGCCATTCGCCGCAACGAACTTG
>PNLG01000310.1 GCA_013822915.1 Sphingomonas sp.
CACCGGCTGGACGAACCATCGCGGGCGATGATCGTGCCGGGCAACCGTTTTGAGTATCTGGAGGCGCGCGCCGCGCTTGACGCGATCGCGGCGGGCGAGCTGGACGCGGACTCGTTTCGCGCAGGCGGGCTCGACGTGTTGGCGCAGCATGTCATGGCGTGCGCGTGTGCGGCCCCCTTTGACGAAGCGGCAATGCTCGACGAAGTGCGCAGCGCGCTTCCCTATTCGGCGCTGGACGCGGACCGGTTTGCGCAAGTGCTGGGGTTTGTCCGCGACGGTGGCTATGCGCTCAAAGCCTATGACAAGTTCAAGCGGCTGGTGCGCGAAGCGGACGGCGTAGGCGGCGGCCGCTGGCGGGTCAGTCACCCCAAATTCGTCGCCCAACACCGGCTGAACGCGGGTATCATTGTTGAGGCGGCAATGCTCGGCGTGCGGTTTCGCAATGGCCGCCGCCTGGGCCGGGTGGAGGAGGGGTTTGCCGCCACGCTGTCGGTGGGCGACACGTTTTTCTTCTCGGGCGTCAGCTTGCAGGTGGAGGCAATCGATACCGACGATGTGATTGTGCGCGCCACCAGCCGTTCGGCGCGCATCCCCAGCTATGGCGGGGCGCGGATGCCGCTGACCACCAATCTCGCGAACCGGGTGCGTGGTTTTCTGGCCGATCCGGGCGGGTGGGACCGCTTTCCGGCGGATGTGCGCGAATGGCTCGACGTGCAGCAGCGCCGATCGCAAATGCCGCAGCCCGGGCAATTGCTGGTCGAAACTTTCCCGCACGAAGGGCGGCATTATCTGGTCGCATATTGTTTCGAAGGGTGGAACGCGCACCAGTCGCTCGGCATGTTGATGACGCGGCGGATGGAGACTTTGGGGCTGAAGCCGCTGGGGTTCGTGGCCAATGACTATGCGCTGGCGTGTTACGGGCTGGAGCCGATTACCGATCCGGCGGCGCTGTTGTCGGCCGATATTCTGGCCGATGAATTTGTCGATTGGGTGGAGGGGTCGCACCTGCTCAAGCGCGCATTTCGCGAAGTTGCGGTCATTGGCGGGCTGGTCGAGCGGCAACAGCCGGGCAAGCGCAAGACGGGCAAGCAGGTGACGTTTTCGACCGACCTGATCTATGACGTGCTGCGCCGCTATGAGCCGGACCACCTGCTGATTCAGGCGGCATGGGCCGATGCGCGGACCAAGCTGACCGATATTGGCCGGCTGGGCGATTTGCTCGACCGGGCGGCGGGGACGATGCTGCATGT
>PNLG01000227.1 GCA_013822915.1 Sphingomonas sp.
GTCGCGTTTGACCGGCACGCATAATCCAAGCCCGGAAAAACTGACCGAATATGAGTGCGGCTTCCCCGCGTTTGAGGACAGCCGCAGCCAGTTTGACGTCCGCTTCTACCTTGTCGCCATCCTGTTCATCGTGTTCGATCTGGAGGCGGCGTTTATTTACCCATGGGCGGTGTCGGTGTTCAGCCTGGGCTGGACGGCGTGGTTTGCGATGATGGTGTTCATTGCCGAATTGGCGCTGGGCCTGGCCTATGCGTGGAAAAAGGGAGCGCTCGATTGGGAGTAGAATTGTCCAAGGCGCCCGCCGATGTGGCGCTGGCCCCGGCGGGGGGCACGCTGCCTGATGTCGCTTTCCTGAACGACATCAATGCGGAGCTGGGCGACAAGGGGTTCCTCGTCACCTCGACCGAAGAGCTTTTCCAATGGGCGCGCACCGGCAGCCTGTGGTGGATGACTTTTGGGCTGGCATGCTGCGCGGTTGAGATGATCCATGTGAACATGCCGCGCTATGACCTTGAAAGATTTGGCGCCGCCCCGCGCGCGAGCCCGCGCCAGTCGGACGTGATGATCGTCGCGGGCACGCTGTGCAACAAAATGGCGCCTGCGCTGCGTCGGGTTTACGACCAGATGTCGGACCCGAAATATGTGATTTCGATGGGCAGCTGCGCCAATGGCGGCGGCTATTACCATTATAGCTATAGCGTGGTGCGCGGGTGCGACCGGATTGTGCCGGTGGATATCTACGTCCCCGGTTGCCCGCCGACCGCCGAGGCGTTGCTTTACGGCATCATGCAGTTGCAGCGCAAAATCCGCCGGGTGGGGAGCTTGGACCGGTGACGCAGTCACTTCTTCTTTCTGCTCTGCGTCCTCCGCGCCTCCGCGTGAGCAAAAATTTGGTTCACGCGGAGGCGCGGACGCGCAGAGGAGCGGCCCATGCGTAGTCCTGCGCCCGCCTATGCCCCGAATGATGGGGTTATTGAAGCTGCTGCCGCAGCGCTCGGCGACATGATTGTCGAGACGCTCGACGCGGCTTTCGAGGTGACGCTGACGATCGCGCGCGAGCGGCTGGTCGAGGCAATGGTGCTGCTGCGCGATACGCCGGGGCTGGAATATCAACAGCTTATGGAGATTGCTGGCGTCGATTATCCCGAACGGGCCGAGCGGTTTGACGTGTGCTACATGCTGCTCTCGCTTACCCGCAACCACCGCATCCGTGTGCGGGTGACCACGGATGAGGTGCAGCCGGTGCCA
>PNLG01000043.1 GCA_013822915.1 Sphingomonas sp.
CGAGGCGCTGATCGCGTGTGAAGTCCCGCTCGCGCCCGCCGCGCAAATCGGTCGCGCGCGCCGGGTGGAGGACGCGCGCGGGCGCTATATCAATTCGGCCAAGGCGACGTTTCCGTCCGAACTGACGCTCGACGGGCTGCGCATTGTGGTCGATTGCGCGAATGGCGCGGCGTATAATGTTGCGCCGTCGGCGCTTTGGGAGCTGGGGGCCGATGTCGTCGCGATCGGCGTTGAACCAAATGGGAAGAATATCAATGACGGCGTCGGCTCAACCGCGCCGCAATTGCTCCGTGAAACCGTGGTCGCCAGCGGCGCGCAGATCGGCATTGCGCTTGATGGCGATGCCGACCGGCTGATCGTGGTCGATGAAGCGGGCCGCGTGGTCGATGGCGATCAGTTGATGGCGACAATCGCGATGGGCTGGGCGCGGCGCGGGTTGCTCAAAAACGGCTGTCTGGTTGCTACGGTGATGTCGAATCTGGGGCTGGAGCGGTATCTGGAGGCGCATGAGCTGGCGCTGGTCCGCACCAAAGTCGGCGACCGTTATGTGCTGGAGGCGATGCGCGCGCGCGGGTGCAATGTCGGTGGCGAGCAATCCGGGCATATCATCCTGTCCGACTATGCGACGACGGGCGACGGGCTGGTTGCAGCGTTGCAAATCCTGGCGGAGATTGTGCGCGCCGGTCGCCCGGCGAGCGAAGTGCTCAACCGTTTCGAGCCGCTGCCGCAATTGTTGAAGAACGTGCGCTTTGCTGGCGGGCGGCCGCTCGACAATGCGCAGGTTCAGGCAGTGATTGCCGATGCCGAGGCCGAGCTGAACGGCCGGGGGCGGTTGGTGATCCGCCCCTCTGGCACCGAACCCGTGATCCGCGTGATGGCGGAAGGGGATGATCCGGCCCAGGTCGAGGCCGTGGTCGACCGGATATGCGACGCGGTGCGCGCAGCGGTGTAAGCGGGCCGCGCAAAAGGAGAACCTGATGCTCGACATGCGGCCCGATTGCGAACGATGCGGCGCGGATTTGCCCGCGCACCAGCCCGGCGCGTTCATCTGTTCGTTCGAATGCAGTTTCTGCGCCGAATGCGCCGACGCGCTTGATGAGCGATGTCCCAATTGCGGCGGCGAATTGATGGACCGCCCGACCCGCACCGGTGCCGCGCTCAAGAAATTCCCGGCCAGCGCCGCGCGCAAGTTCGCATCGTGACGCCGCGCATCCTCATCATCGCCGGGTCCGATTCGGGCGGCG
>PNLG01000085.1 GCA_013822915.1 Sphingomonas sp.
GCCCCGCCGACCTCCGCCACGGTGAACCGGTCGCCATAGCTGTCGAGCAACGCGCGCAGCCGTTCGATGAACAGCGGAATATCGGGGTGCGATTGATTATGGATGTGAAGCTGGAAATCAAACGGCCGGGTGCGCACGCCATTGCCCGGCGGCGCGGGCGGATTGTCGGTAAAGGCCGGGTCGTGCATCGCAAAGTTGATCGCATCAACGCGGAATCCGTCGGCCCCGCGATCGAGCCAAAAGGCGGCGGTATCCAGCAACGCCTGCTGCACATCGGGATGGTGGCAATTGAGCTGCGGCTGGCTGCTCAGGAAATTGTGCATATAATATTGGCCGCGCCGCGCATCCCATGTCCAGGCGGGGCCGCCGAAAACCGACTGCCAGTTGCTGGGCGGCGAACCATCGGGCTTGGGATCGGCCCAGACATACCAGTCGGCCTTGGCATTGGCCCGGTCGGCCCGGCTCTCGGCAAACCAGCGATGCGCGTCGGAGGTGTGGGCGTAAACCTGATCGATAATGATCTTCAGCCCGAGCGCGTGCGCGCGCGCGACCAGCGCGTCGAAGTCCGCAAGCGTGCCGAAAATCGGATCGACATCGCAATAATCGCTCACGTCATAGCCGAAATCCTTCATCGGCGACGGGAAGAAGGGCGACAGCCACACCGCATCGACCCCCAGCGACGCAATATGATCGAGCCGCGCGGTAATGCCGGGCAGGTCGCCAATGCCATCCCCATTCGAATCGGCAAAGCTGCGCGGGTAGACCTGATAAATCACCGCCCCGCGCCACCATTCGCGCGACAGCCGCGGTGCTGCTTGCCGGGCAAGCGCGTCGGTCATCAGCGCGCCTCCGCCTTGCAGATCGCAAAATCGAGCGGAGCGAGCGCGACCGCTGCGCTGCCCGGCGCGGCAGGGGCAGTCGGGCAAGCGCCGTGCAGGGCCGAGAGCCGCACCGTTGCCGGATCAATCGCGACATTGGCGCGGACTGGCTTGGTGCCGGTGTTGAAGAACAACATCACTTCCTCGCCGCTTGCCGGGTCGATCCGCGACACCGCGAACAGCCCGGCCTCCATGCCCGCCGCCCGAACAACGGTGCGCCCGCGCGTCAGGGCCGGATGGGCCAGGCGCACCCGCGCGAGATCGGCGATCAGCCGGAACAGCGGATGCTGCTCGTCGAAATTCGATGCCGCGGTCGTCGCTTTGGTGCCCAGCAGCACATTGTCGTTATAGACCGCAACGGC
>PNLG01000383.1 GCA_013822915.1 Sphingomonas sp.
CGACCGCGCCCGAGCTGGCCGAAATTCGGGCCAAGCAAGAGGGGCTGGGACGTCCTGCCTCAACCCGCGCGGCGCTGATTCCGATCCGCAAATCGGCCGAATGGTGGGAAATGGCGCAGGACCAGCGGCGCGGGGTTTACGAGCGGGGATCGCATTTGCCGATCGGGCTTGATTACCTGCCCGGCGTCGCCCGCAAATTGTACCATTCGCGCGATCATGGCGAAGCATTCGACTTTCTGACCTGGTTCGAATTCGCGCCTGATCAGGAAGAGGCGTTCGACCATATGCTGGTCCGGCTGCGCGCCTGCGCCGAATGGGAATATGTCGACCGCGAAGTCGATATCCGCCTCACCCGCGTCAAACCATGACGCCGTCGCCGCGCACCTGCCACTCGGCGAGCGCGACGCGATAATCATCCGGCAGCGCGGTCGCCCCGCCCGCGCTGCTCATCACCACCACGGTGTCGCACGTCGCGATCGGCTGGCCATGCTGGAACGCGGTAGACAGGATGGTCCAGCTCCGCGTGCCGATCGCGCCAATGCCGCTTGCAACCACGACATCGGCGGGAAAATGCCCCTCGCCCAGATAGTTGATAACGACTTGCGCGACCAGCCAGCGCGCCTGCGCCCGCCATCCGTCAAGGCCGCTGACCTGATTAAACCTGATGCGACCGCTTTCCAGAATAGCGGCCATGCCGACATTGTTGATATGGCCGAGCACGTCCAGATCCTGAAACCGGGTCTGGATCACCTCACGATGCGGATAGGCATCGGGCGAGAGCCGCCAGAGGTCGGGGCGCGGCATAAAAATCTCCCAATGTCAGAGCGGCCGGGCAAACACACGCCGACCGCCCGACACAATCAGCCCAAATTCACCGCGGCGCCATACGAATTGCGCCGTCGAGCCGGACATCCTCGCCATTGAAATAGCTGTTTTCGACCATGGTCAGCGCCAGATGCGCATATTCGGGCGGGCTGCCGAGCCGCTTGGGGAAGGGCACCGAGGCGGCAAGCGCGTCCTTCACATTTTGCGGAGCGCCGCGCATCAACGGCGTTTCGAAAATCCCAGGCAGGATGGTGTTGATCCGAATCCCCTCGCCCATCAGGTCGCGCGCGATGGGGAGCGTCATGCCGACCACCCCGCCCTTTGACGCGGAATAGGCGGCCTGACCGATCTGGCCATCTTCGGCGGCGACCGAGGCGGTCATCACCATCGCGCCGCGCTCGCCATCG
>PNLG01000087.1 GCA_013822915.1 Sphingomonas sp.
GCAAAGGTCGAGACGGCGGAGGTTCAACTTGGCGCGACAAACAGCGTCGGGCTTGTCGCCCCGCGCGATCTGGCCATCACACTGCCGGGTGGGCCGACGCCGGAACTGACGCTGAAGGTCGTTTACAGCGGCCCGATCAAGGCGCCGATCAAGGCCGGGCAACATATCGCTGATCTGGTCGTGACCGCGCCGGGACTGCCGCAGCAAAGCCTGCCGCTGGTCGCGCAGTCGGACGTGGCGGAAGCGGGTTTTTTCGGGCGCGCCTGGGCCGGATTCTGGTCGCTGTTCGGGATGTGACCGACGCAGCGTTTACGCTTCCGCTGGGCAATGAAGCGGCGCATCGCCGCTTTCGTGTGGCACTCGACAGTGGCGCGATGCACCATGCCTGGCTGTTCACCGGCCCGCAGGGAATAGGCAAGGCATCGTTTGCGCGTGCCGCCGCCGTACGGCTGCTGGCCGAGAGCACCGATCCCGCAGGCCTGCCGCCCGGCTTTGCGGTGGGGGAGGCGCACCCGACCCGCCGCCTGATTGAGGCAGGCACCCACCCCGATTACCGTGCGCTGGTCCGGCTGCCCAAGGATGCCGACAAGCCCGATGGCGATCTGGCGCGTAGTATCACTATCGCGCAAGTGCGCACGCTCCTGCCGATGTTCGCGACCAAGCCCGCCATGTCGCCCGCACGGGTGGTTATAATCGACGCGGTAGATGATCTGGAGCGGCCGGGCGCGTCGAACGCGCTGCTCAAGAATTTGGAGGAGCCGCCGACGGGGACGATCTTCGTCCTGGTCAGCCACGCGCCCGGCCGGTTGCTGCCGACGATCCGGTCGCGATGCCGCCAGCTCCGTTTTGACCGGCTGAGCGATGATAACGTTCGGGCCGTGCTTCGCGGCGCACTCCCCGACGCTCCGGCCGATGAGCTTGATGCGCTGGTGCGCGCGGCTGACGGCGCACCGGGGCGCGCGCTTGGCTATGCAGGGCTTGATATGGGGGCGCTGCACGCTGCCATGACGTCATTGGCGCGCGACGGCGACCCGGCTACGACCGTGCGGAGCCAGTTGGGGCGCGCCCTGGCTCCAAAGGCGGCGCAGGCACGCTATGAAGCATTTCTTGACCGCGCGCCGAGCTTTATTGCCGAACACGCCGCCGGACAGTCGGGCGAGACGCTTCGCGTTGCGCTCGATGCGTATGACGCGGCTCGCACGCTGGAGAGCAGCGCTCGGGCGTTGTCGC
>PNLG01000119.1 GCA_013822915.1 Sphingomonas sp.
GGCAAACACCAGCCGGGCGCCGACCGCCAGCTTGAAATCGAGCGCGGGCAACCCGGCCTCGCGCGCTGCCGCTGCTGCCTCGCGCAGGGCAAGATGCGCGCGCGCGGTGCCCGCCACGGTGTTGCGATCGGCAATGCCAATCCCGCTCAGCCCCAGCGCGAGCGCCGTCGCCACCATCTCCGCCGGATGCGATGCGCCGCGCAGGAACGAATAATTGGTCGCCGCGATCAGTTCGGCGGGCATTGGTCTGGACCAGGTGGCGGTGCGGTGGCGCGGGCCGACGTTATTTTTGCGCACAGAGGCGCAGAGGACGCAGAGGACGCAGAGAAGCACTGCATTCGTCTCGCGTCAGCGAGACCTTCATCCAATATCACAGCAATCGATTTGATTTCGGCCACGCCGAAGGATTGCCGCAAAGACCAACCTCCTCTGCGTCCTCTGCGCCTCTGCGCGAACCAAATCCCTCGCTGCGCTCCCGCATCACCGCACAACCCGGGCCCGGCCCCGCTCAAGCGAACAGCCCGTGCATATACCAGTCCGGCACTGCCCGTTCGCTGCCGTAAAGCCCGTGGCGGAAAATCCAGAAGCGGCGCCCTTGCGTATCCTCGATCCGGTAATAATCGCGCGTCAGCCCGCGATTATCGTCGCGCTGCCACCATTGTGGCGCGATCCGTTCTGGCCCCTCCACCCGCATTACTTCGTGCAGCGTGCGCCGCCAGCGAAAGCGGTGCGGTGGGCCATCGGGCACTTCGGCGATCACGTCGATCATTTGCGGCGGGTCGAACAAATGGATGGGGCGCAGCGGCGGCTCGCCCGTCTCCGGCGCGTCCCAAAGCGCGGGCTGCGGCGCATCGACGGCGGGCAGCGCGAGCACGGCCTGTTCGGGGATATGGCTGTCGCGCGGGCGCAGACGGCGAAACCGCCCCTTGCCCACCCGCGTGCTCAGCCGGTCGATCAGCGCGGTCAGCTCCCCTTCGGCGACCGCCCCGCCCTCAAGCTGCAACTGCGTCGGCGCCATTGGCTCGATCACCGGCACGGCGAGGCGGATCAGGTCAAAGCCAAAGCCGGGATCAATCGGATCGGCCAGCGCCCCCACCCGTTCCCCGAACAGCCGCATCACATCGCGCGCGCCGCGCATCGGCAGGCTTGCCTCCACCACCAGATCGCGCGCCACCCCGTCGCTGCGGAAAAACCGCGCCGCATAACACCGCCCGCCCTGGTGCCGCTCCG
>PNLG01000424.1 GCA_013822915.1 Sphingomonas sp.
GATCGGGGCGGATTGCCTCGATCAGCTCCTCGGCATCGAGCGTCTTCTGCGCGGCGACCGCAATCGCGGCGGCGATGCGGCGGAATTCCTTGAGCGGGATCCCCTCCTCCAGCAAACCGCGCAGCACTTGCGTCAGCACCGTCAGCGGCACCGGCTGTGGCGAGAGCGCCGCGACCAGATTGGCGGCGCGTTCCTTCAGCGCGTCGAGCAGGTTCTGCACCTCGTCCTGACCCAGCAGCTCGGCGGCGTGCGCATGCAGCACATGGTTCAGGTGCGTCGCAATCACGGTGGACGCATCCACCACCAGATAGCCCGCGCCCGTTGCCGCATCGGCGTCGGCGGGGGAAATCCACACCGCATCAAGCCCGAAGGTCGGATCCTTGGCTGCCTTACCCGGCAGGCGGCCAACCGCTTGGCCGGTGTCGAGCGCCAACATTTCATCGGGCGACACCAGATCATCGCCCAGCACAACGCCCCCCACCACAATCCGATAAGCATAGGGCGGCAGGTTGATGTCATCGCGCACCCGCACTTGCGGCACGACAAAGCCGAGCTGCTTGGAAAGTTGCCGCCGCACGCCGGTGATGCGGCCCATCAACTGGCTGCCGCGCCGCTCATCAACCAGCGGGACCAGGCCATAGCCAATGTCAAGATTGATCTGGAGCGTGTCGGCAACATCCTCCCAGTTGATCTGCGACGGATCCACGACCGCAGGGGGTGGGCCCTCGACCACCTTGGGCCGCGCGGCGGCTTGCGCTGTGCGATAGGCAATGAACCCGGCAACGGCTGCGGCGGGCAGGATCACCAGATGCGGCATGCCCGGCATCACGCCGAGCAGCGCCAGAATCGCCGCGACCGGCACCCAGGTGCGCGGTGAACCGAACTGGCTGCCAATCTGACCCGACAAATCCTGCGACGACGTCACCCGCGTCACGATCGTCGCTGCAGCAATCGACAGCATCAGCGAGGGGATTTGCGCAACCAGCGCGTCACCAATCGCCAGCAGCACATAATTGTGCGCCGCATCGCTGATCGTCATGCCGTGGCTGAGCGGGCCAAGGATCAAGCCGCCGATGATATTGGCCGCGAGAATCAGCAAGCCCGCAATCGCGTCGCCCTTCACGAACTTGGACGAACCGTCCATCGACCCATAGAAATCGGCCTCGGTCGATACCTCGACACGCCGCGCCTTGGCCTCGTCAGGCGTGATGAGCCCGGCGTTTAAGTCG
>PNLG01000078.1 GCA_013822915.1 Sphingomonas sp.
GATACGCGCGAGCTGCAATGCGCCGCGCCCAATCTCGTCTCGCTGCGCACCAAGGACGGCGTGGTCACGCTCTCGGACCTGGTCCGCTCGGCCCTGCGCCTGCGGCCCGACCGCATCCCGATCGGCGAAGTGCGCGGGGCAGAAGCGCTCGACCTTTTGAAAGCCTGGGGCACCGGCCATCCCGGAGGCGTCGGCACGATCCATGCCGGATCGGCGCTTGGGGTCCTGCGGCGCATGGAGCAGCTGATCCAGGAAAGCGTGGTCACCGTGCCGCGCGCGCTCATCGCAGAGACCATCGACGTCATCGCCGTTCTTGTCCGCGACGGGACTGGGCGGCGGCTTGCCGAACTCGCTGAGGTCACCGGCCTCGATGCCCACGGCGACTACCAGATCCTCCCCATCACACCCCCAGCCACAGGAGTTTCATCGTGATCCAGACCCTATCGCGCGCCCGTGCCCGCCTCTCCGCTGCCGTGCTCGGCGGCTTTGTTGCTCTTGCGATCGCGGGGCCTGCTCATGCGGCAGGCTCGTCGATGCCTTGGGAAGCGCCGCTCCAGTCGATCCTTGAATCCATCCAGGGGCCCGTCGCCAAGATCGTTGCGGTGATGATCATCATTGCGACTGGCCTGGCGCTGGCCTTCGGCGACACCTCGGGCGGTGCGCGGCGGATGATCCAGATCGTGTTCGGCCTGTCGATCGCTTTTGCTGCCTCATCCTTCTTCCTGTCGTTCTTCTCGTTTGGCGGCGGGGCGCTGGTGTGATGGACGGCGTGCCACCCGAAGCCGTGCCGGGCTTTGTTGTTCCGGTTCACCGCGCGCTGACCGAGCATATCCTGCTCGGAGGCGCGCCGCGCGGGCTGGCGATCGCCAATGCGACGCTGGCTGCCGCGATCGGGCTTGGCCTGCGCCTGTGGATCGCCGGGGTGGTGATCTTCGCGCTTGGCCACATGGTCTCGGTCTGGGCGGCGCGGCGCGATCCGCAATTCGTCGATGTCGCACGGCGGCATCTGCGCTTTCCCACTTTCCTGGGGGTCTGAGCCTATGCTCTCGCTGCGCGAATATCGGAACAAGGCCGACCGGCTTGCCGACTTCCTGCCCTGGGCCGCGCTGGTCGCGACCGGCGTTGTGCTCAACAAGGACGGCAGCTTCCAGCGCTCGGCCCGCTTTCGCGGTCCCGATCTCGACAGCGCGACGCCTGCCGAACTGATCGCCACGACCGCC
>PNLG01000065.1 GCA_013822915.1 Sphingomonas sp.
ATCCGGCTTTGCCGAGTATGTTCACAGTTTTGCTTGGCTGCGCGACTTGTCGAGC
This sequence comes from Sphingomonas sp., assembly GCA_013822915.1. Taxonomy (GTDB): domain Bacteria; phylum Pseudomonadota; class Alphaproteobacteria; order Sphingomonadales; family Sphingomonadaceae; genus Sphingomonas. Next base: position 56 of record PNLG01000065.1, read on the forward strand.
GTTGCAACGAGAGCGCAGGGGGCACCGATTGCCGAAGGGGTGATGCGCGTCTGGATCGCCCGGCACGGGGAGCAAGTGTCCGAACCCGCCTGGCGCGCCGACCTGATCGGGCGACGTATCCTCTTCTGGTCGGCGCATGCCCCGCTCATCCTGTCGAGTGCTGATCTCGTCTATCGCTCCGCCGTGCTCAACGCGCTGGCGCGTGGCGCGCGCCATCTTGACCGCAGCGCCGATAAAATGCCGCCGGGCACTGGCCGAGTGGCGGCGTGGTGCGGTGTGACCATGGCCGGGCTGCTGATTGCCGGCGGCGAACCGCGGCAACAGGGTGGCGAGGCAGGGTTGCAACGCGCGCTCACCACCGCGATCTTTCCCGATGGCGGCAATGTGCAGCGCTCAGCGGCAGCACAGCTCGACCTCATCGCACTGCTGACATTGCTGCGCGAAGGCTATCTGGCCCGGCGGATCGAGCCACCGGCTTTTCTGGGCGAGGCACTGGCGCGGCTGGTCCCGGCGCTGCTCGGGGTGATGCACGGCGACCGCGCCTTGTCGAGCTGGCAAGGTGGCGGCCCGATGACCGCCGGTGCGATTGCCGCAATCATCGACGCCTCCGGCGTGCGCACGCGGCCGCTGCGTCAGGCACGCGATTGGGGCTATCAGCGGATAAGTGCCGCGCAAAGCGTGCTCATCATCGATGCCGCCCCGCCGCCAGTCGCGCGGCTGGTCGAAGGGGGTTGCGGATCGACGCTGGCCTTTGAATTTTCCGAAGGGCCAGTGCGGTTGATCGTCAATTGCGGCGGCGCGCGCGCGATCATGCGCCCGGCGGCCAATCGCCTCGCCGAAGGGTTGCGGACAACGGCTGCGCATTCCACTTTGGTCGTCGGCGACAGCAATTCCACCGCGATCCACAGCGACGGCACACTGGGCAAGGGCGTGGTCGAAGTCGAGCTAAGCCGTCAAGAAAGCGAAACGTCGAGCCGGATCGAAGCAAGCCATGATGGCTATGCCCGCCGATATGGCTTTGTTCACCGTCGCCAATTGGTGCTCGCAAGCGACGGGCGCGATTTGCGCGGGGATGATATGCTGTTGCCAGTCGGACGCAAGAGCAGGCGGGGCGCGACACCCTTTGCGGTGCGCTTTCACCTGGGACTGGGGGTGGAGGCA
>PNLG01000180.1 GCA_013822915.1 Sphingomonas sp.
GTCACCGAGCGCGAGCTGGTGTTCGTCCGCCGCGCCCAGGGCTTTGCGGTCACGGTCACGATCGTGCGCGCCGATCCCGACGCGAGCGAAAGCGGGGCGATGTTCGGCGCGGCGATGGCGGGGCTACGCGGTCAGCCGATCGTGTTTCAGCTCGATGCCGAGGGTCGTCTGGTCGCGATTGACGATGAGGCCAATGTCTGGACGCGGCTGTGCAACGCGATTGCGGCGATGGCGAGCGGTGCCAATTCGGCCGAGCCGCAGCGGCGTCAAATGCTGCAGAGCCTTGTCGCGGGACTTGAGAAGCTGCCCTCTGCCCAGCGGCGCGCGATCCTCGGTTCGATGATCGAGCAGATTGTGGCGGGGCCGCTCGCCGATCGCCAGCCGGGGACGCACGCTATCACCCGCCCCGCGCGCGCACCCGGCGGGATCGAGACAGTGCTGAGCGGCAACGAAGTGGTCACGCTGGCCCGAGGTGCGCTCGTGATCGACACCGACGCGCGCGGCACGATTGCCGCCGCCACTGCTCCCCACGCGACACCGCCAGCCGAGATCGCGCTGTCGATCCGCCAGCGCGTCGATGCGGCACGCGGGCTGGTGCTCGAAAGCCGCACCGAACGCGCCACAATGATCGGGGCTGGTGCCGCCGCACGGCGCGCACGTAGCGTGGTGACACACCGAATTTTCATCAAGGTATCTTGATACCCGTCAGCAAACGCCCGCGGAGCGTTGACTTTTAACCCGCCTTCGCGCATTGCACCGCCCCAACGCCGCTCCCACCCCGGGGCGGCGCGTTTGTTTCTGGCGAAACTTTGGTTTCTAGCAAAAAAGGTCTGGCCCCATGAAGGCGCTGATGAAGACCACCAAGTCGGCCAAGCCGCATGAGGTGGAAAAGAAATGGCATATCGTTGATGCCGACGGGCTGGTCGTTGGCCGGGCGGCGACCATCATTGCCAATGTGCTGCGCGGCAAGCACAAGACGAGCTTTACCCCGCATGTCGATTGCGGCGACAATGTCATCGTCATCAACGCCGACAAGATCCGTTTCACCGGCAAAAAGCTTGCCGACAAGGTGTATTACAAGCACACCGGCTATGCGGGCGGGATCAAGGGGATCACCGCGGGCAAGGTGCTTGAGGGCCGCTTTCCCGAGCGCGTGCTGGAAAAGGCCATTGAGCGCATGATCCCGCGCGGGCCGCTT
>PNLG01000425.1 GCA_013822915.1 Sphingomonas sp.
CAGGAAGGTCGCAGGCGGCGTCTTGGTCTCGAACGAAAAGCTGCGATCGGCATAGACGGTGATGACGGTGGGAAGCGGGGTGCCGACTTCCTGATCGCCGGTCTGCGCGTTGAACGCCTTGCAGAATTCCATGATGTTGACGCCGCGCTGACCCAGTGCCGGGCCGATCGGGGGCGAGGGGTTTGCCTTGCCCGCGGGCACTTGCAGCTTGATATAGCCGGTAATTTTCTTTGCCATCGGTCTCACTCTGTTGCCCGGCGCGGGACGGGCCCGGCCGGTTCAAGTTTAGCGGTCCAAACGATGCGCCGCAGCGCACCTCCCGCACGAATTTTCCGCTACCACAGGTTTTGGAAGCACGCGCCCATAGTCGAACCGGCCCGGCCATGCAACCACCCAATGGGCTGCTTGCGCGGAAGGCAGATTATGGGTGGCACGGCGGTGCGCCCGATCTATATCTGACGTATCGATCCTAATGCTGAGGAGAGCCTGTATGTCTGACGCCGAAGACGCCGCCGCCCGCAATCAACCCGCGGGCTATGTCCCCCCGGCGGTATGGACATGGGAGGCGGGGAATGGCGGCGCGTTTGCCGCCATCAACCGGCCGATTTCGGGTGCCACGCATGACAAGGAATTGCCGGTCGGCAAGCACCCGATCCAGCTATATTCGCTCGGCACGCCCAACGGCGTCAAAGTGACGATCATGCTGGAAGAATTGCTCGCGGCTGGCCATAGCGGTGCCGAATATGACGCCTGGCTGATCAAGATCGCCGAGGGTGACCAGTTCGGCAGCGGCTTTGTCGCCGTCAATCCCAATTCGAAAATCCCGGCGATGGTCGATCACTCGGTCGATCCGGTGGTGCATTTGTTCGAAAGCGGGTCGATGATGTTCTATCTCGCCGAAAAATTCGGTGCGTTCCTGCCCACCGATCCGCACAAGCGGGCGGCGACGATGAACTGGCTGATGTGGCAAATGGGCGCGACGCCGTTTCTGGGCGGCGGCTTTGGGCACTTCTATGCCTATGCGCCGTTCAAGATCCAATATGCGATTGATCGCTATGCGATGGAGGTAAAGCGTCAACTTCATGTGCTCGACACGCATCTGGCGACGAACGAGTATATGATCGGCGACGAATATACGATCGCCGACATGGCGATCTACCCCTGGTATGGCGCGGGGATTCGCGTCGCCT
>PNLG01000167.1 GCA_013822915.1 Sphingomonas sp.
TGCTGGCGGCCGCCGCCCGACTCGGCAAGACGGTGACCGAGCTGCGCGGCGCGATCCCGCCCATGCTCAACACTCCGGAGCTGCGCTTCCAGGTCGACGAGACCCGCAAGTTTGCCGCCATGGCCGAGATCGCCGGGCGGCTCACCACCAGCCCCGGCCCCGAGGTCGAGAGCGTCAATGCGACCGACGGCGTCAGGGTCAACACCGCCGACGGCTGGTGGCTGCTGCGCGCCTCGAACACGCAGGACGTGCTGGTCGCCCGCGCCGAGAGTGACACCGAGGAAGGCCTCGAACGCCTGCTCGCCCAGATCGACGCGCAGCTGGCCGCCTCTGGCCTCGAACGTGGCGAGAGCTTGGGGCACTAGGTGCCGTTCCGCTTGTGCCAAGCGAACCATGCGGCAAACTATTGAAGCTCTGCGAAACTTCTGCCTTCAGGCCGCGCGGGTCAGCAGGGTCACTTTCGCCGCGCTGAAATCGAGGCTTTCCAGCCCGTCAGCCACCAGACATTCCCCCGCGCCCGCCAGCGCCGAACCATCCCTCGCGCGCACCTCGCCCTCGAGCGGCAGCACCAGCAGCGCGCCCGGGTAGGCCGCGAGCGTCGCCGCATCGGGCGCGCCTTCCACCCGGTCGAGCCGGAAATGCGGGCCGTCGACCAACACCTGCCCGTCTGCAACCGAACGCCTGTGCTCAGCGCCATAGACCCCGCCGCAAGCGACCGCGAGGGCGCGCTCCAGATGCAATTCGCGCGGGCGGCCATAGTCGTAGAGGCGGAAGGTGGTCTCGCTGGTCTGCTGCACCTCGACCAGCGCGAGGCCGGGACCGATCGCGTGGACCGTGCCCGCGGGCAGGTAGAACAGGTCGCCTGCGCGCGCCGGGTGCCAGACCAGCAGGTCTTCGATGGTGCCGTCCTTTGCCGCCGCTTCGATCGCGGCAGGGGTAACCTCTTGCGTGAATCCGATCGCAAGGCGCGCATCGGGCTCGGCATCGAGCACCAGCCAGCACTCCTCCTTGCCTGCCTCGCCCGGCAGCGCGGTGGCGTCGGACGGGTGCACCTGCACGGATAGTTTTTCACTTGTAAACAGATACTTGACCAGAACCTGCGGCACTTCGGGCGGAGGCTCGAACCAGATCTCGCCGATCTGCGTCCCGGCAGGCGCGAGAAAGGGCGCGGGCAGCGTGTCGCG
>PNLG01000051.1 GCA_013822915.1 Sphingomonas sp.
TTGCGCGCGCAAGGGCTGATGGTGGCGTCGCTCGACGATGCCAAACCTGCCCCCGGTGACGTGTTTCTGATTGCAGACGGCGAAGCGCCGCCCGCGCCCGCTCGCACCGTGATTGTCGGGGGCGAGGGACGCTTTGTCGTGCCATCGCGCGACGGCAATCCGGCCCGCATCGCTTATGGCGCAGATGATGCAGCGATCGGCGATGCTTTTGCCCGCGCGCTGATCGCCGGTCCCGATCAACCGACGGCGGCAGACCCCGAAAGCCTCGCGCTCTATGCGCTAGCCGAGCGAGTGGCCGCCGCCGATATTACGGTCCTCATCAACGGGCCGACCGGCACCGGTAAAGAAGTGCTGGCACGCGCGATCCATCTGGGCTCCACCCGCGCGGCCAAGCCGTTTATTGCGATCAACTGCGCTGCCTTGCCCGAGTCGATGCTCGAAGCGTTGCTGTTTGGCCATCAAAAGGGTGCGTTTACCGGCGCATCGGCGGGCGGAGAGGGTTTTTTCCGCGCGGCCAATGGCGGCACGCTGTTGCTCGACGAAATCGCTGAGATGCCGCTTAACCTTCAGGCCAAGCTGCTGCGCGCGCTTCAGGAACGCGAAGTCGTGCCGCTTGGCGCCTCGACGCCGGAGCCGGTGGATGTGCGCGTCGTGGCGTGCGCCAACCGCGATCTTCAGGACGAAGTTGCAGCGGGCCGGTTCCGCGCCGACCTTTATTACCGGCTCAGCGTGTTCCCGCTCACCACCAAGGCGCTGGCGCAGCGGCCGCAGGATATTGCAGCGCTGGCGGCCACGCTGGTGCTGCGCCATTCGCATGGGCGCGCGGTCGTGCCGTGGATTGACCCTTCTGCGGTCGAGCTGTTGCTCGCGCATGACTGGCCCGGCAATGTGCGCGAGCTGGAAAATGTGGTGCAGCGCGCGCTGCTGTTTGCAGCGGGCGACACGATCAGCGCGTCGCACATCCTGTTTGACCGTCCAGCCGCAGGGGTCGCCCCGGCGCTGCGGCGCGACGAGGCCCCGGCCACCCTCAACAACATCGTCCAGATGAGCGAGTTTCAGGCGATCCGCGACACGCTGGCGCAATGTGGCGGCAGTCGCGTGGAAACGGCGCGGCGGCTCGGTATTTCGGAACGCACGCTGCGCTACCGCCTCGCCAAGGCGCGCGAACAG
>PNLG01000236.1 GCA_013822915.1 Sphingomonas sp.
TTGCCGATCCTGTCGATCATGCTCGCGGTGCCCGCACTCGCCGCGGTCGCGTGTCTGTTTCTGAGCGCGAGCGGGGCGCGCTGGCTGGCGCTGGCAGCAACGTTGGTGGATTTCGCGCTGGGCGTCGTGCTGTGGGTGAATTTCGACATTGGCGGGCCGCAGTGGCGGTTTGTCGAGCGCGCCGATGCGGTGTTCGGCCCCTTTGGCTGGTCGCTCGGCATCGACGGTTTCGCGTTGATGCTGATCATGCTTAGCGTCTTCCTGATGCCGATTTGCATTGGTGCAAGTTGGGAGTCGGTCACTAATCGCGTCAGCGAGTATATGGCGGCATTCCTGTTCACCGAAGTGCTGATGATCGGCACCTTTGCCGCGCAGGATCTGTTCCTCTTCTATGTGTTTTTCGAAGGTGGCCTGATCCCGATGTTCCTCATCATCGGGATTTGGGGCGGCGTAAACCGGGTTTATGCGAGCTATAAATTCTTTCTCTATACGCTGCTCGGTTCGCTGCTGATGCTGATCGCGATGCTGTATATGGTGCAGCATGCCGGGACGAGCGACATCCCGACCCTGCTGAACCACGACTTCCCGCGCGAAGCGCAGACCTGGCTATGGCTCGCGTTCTTCGCGTCCTTCGCGGTCAAAATGCCGATGTGGCCCGTGCATACCTGGCTGCCCGATGCGCATGTGCAGGCGCCGACAGCGGGGTCGGTCATTCTGGCGGGCGTGCTGCTGAAGCTGGGCGGATACGGCTTCCTGCGCTTTTCGGTGCCGATGTTTCCCGAAGCCTCGGCGAGCCTGACCTGGCTGATCCTCGCGCTGTCGGCGGTGGCGGTGATTTATACGTCGCTGGTCGCGCTGGTGCAGTCGGACATGAAAAAGCTGATCGCTTATTCGTCGGTCGCGCATATGGCGATTGTGACGATTGGCTTGTTCGCGTTCAATCAACAGGGGATTGAGGGCGCGATGATCGTGATGCTCAGCCACGGATTGGTCTCGGGCGCGCTGTTCCTGTGCGTCGGCATCATCTATGACCGGCTACACACGCGCGAGATCAGCCGCTATGGCGGGCTCGCGATCAACATGCCGCGATACGCGCTGTTTTTCCTGCTATTCACCATGGCGTCGGTCGGTTTGCCGGGGACGAGCGGGTTTGTCGGCGAGTTTTTGAG
>PNLG01000206.1 GCA_013822915.1 Sphingomonas sp.
TCGCCGGGGATGGCGCACAATGCTGCTGCTGCTGATCATCGCTTTCGGTGGCGGGATTGGCGCCACTGCTTTGTTCGTTGCGCAATACCGTCCGTTGCTGATGGCCGGAGGCCCAACACCTCAACCCGTCTCGGCACCGCAAGCGTCAGCGCCGACGCCTGGGCCGTTCGTGCCGCCGCCCGAAATTCGAGCCGCACCCCAATCCCCGGATGAACGCGCGCTGGCAATGCGGATCAGCGGGCTTGCCGCTCAACTTGCCACGCTCGAAGCGCGAACCATGGCGGTTGATCGCGAAGCGCGCGGTGCGGCGGGCTATGCGGAGCGTGCTGAGTCGATGTTTGCGGTGTTCGCGGCCCGGCGCGCAATTGATCGCGGGCTGGCGCTCGGTGCGGTTGAGCCGGTGCTGCGCGCACGCTTTGCCAACGCCCGGCCGCGCGAAGTCGCAGCGATCATGGCCGCGAGCCGGATGCCGGTTACGATCGCCGACCTGCGGCTTGGGTTGGATGTGAGTGCGCCTGACCTCGCGACGGGCACGCGCCGGGACGGTTGGCTCGCCGGGCTCCAGCGCGAGCTGTCGGGTCTGATCGTGCTCCACCGGGATACGACGCCGTCGCCCCATCCGAACGACCGGTTGAAGCGGGCGCGCGCTTTCCTCGATGCCGCGCAGGTGGAGCCCGCGCTTGCCGAGGTGTCGCGGCTCCCCGGTGCGCCCAGCGCGACCGAGTGGATCAGCGCGGCCCGGCGCTATGTCGAGGCGCACCGCGCGCTCGATGTGCTGGAAAGCGCTGCGCTGACGGGCACTGTCCCCCCGGCGCTCACGCCGACAGAAGGGAGCGATCGCCCGGCGGCTCGCTAGCGTCCGGCCCATTTCTGCGCACTTGCTCTCGGCCTGCGGGAGAAGCAAGCGCTAGCCCAGCGCGCGCCGCAGCCGGTCCTTGTCCAACGCCCCCTCCCACCGCGCGACCACGAGCGTCGCCACCGCATTGCCGATGAAATTGGTCAGCGCGCGACATTCACTCATGAACCGATCAATCCCCAGGATCAGCGCCATCCCGGCAATCGGCACCGACGGCACGACCGACAAGGTCGCCGCCAGCGTCACAAAGCCCGACCCCGTCACCCCGGCCGCCCCCTTTGAGCTGATCATGGCCACCACGAGCAGC
>PNLG01000215.1 GCA_013822915.1 Sphingomonas sp.
TGGGGCGTTTCGCGTCAGCGTTACTGGGGGACGCCGATCCCCTTTATTCATTGCGACATCTGCGGCGTTGTGCCGGTGCCCAAGGACCAGCTCCCCGTGACCCTGCCCGAGGATGTCAGCTTCGACATCCCCGGCAACCCGCTCGAACGTCACCCGACTTGGAAGCATGTCGATTGCCCCAAGTGCGGCAAACCGGCGCGGCGCGAGACTGATACGCTCGACACCTTCGTCGACAGCTCGTGGTACTTCCTGCGCTTCGCCAGCCAGCCTGCGGATCATCCCTTCGACCCGGAGGAAGTCGCCAAGTGGATGCCGGTGCAGCACTATATCGGCGGCATCGAGCACGCGATCCTGCACCTGCTCTATGCGCGGTTCTGGACGCGGGCGCTGGCGCATACGGGCAAGATCACCGTGCAGGAGCCGTTTGCGGCGCTGTTCACGCAAGGTATGGTAACGCACGAAACCTATAGCCGGATCGATGCTGCGCGCGGCGTGCCGGTGTTCTTCGGCCCCGAAGAGGTCGACCGTGCCTCGGACGGCGCGACATTGCTGGCGGACGGGCATCCTGTGGATGTCGGCCGCGTCATCAAGATGTCGAAGTCGAAGAAGAACGTCGTCGATCCCGATGCCATCATCGCCCGCCACGGGGCGGATGCGGTGCGGTGGTTCATGCTCTCGGACAGCCCGCCTGAGCGCGACCTGCCGTGGTCCGACGCCGGGATCGAGGGCTGCGCGCGCTTCGTCCAGCGGTTGTGGCGGCTGTTCAGCGCCTATGATGGCGGGGCGAACGGCGAGGACAAGGGCCTCGACCGCAAGACCCACCAGACCATCGCGGCGGTCGCTTCCGACATCGAAGCGCTCAGCTTCAACAAGGCGGTAGCGCGCATTTACGAGCTGACCGGCGCGACCGAGAAAGCCGCGCCTTCGGCGAGCCGTAGCGCCGCCATCCGTGCGCTCGTCCACCTCGCTGCGCCGATGATGCCGCACCTCGCCGAAGAAGCGTGGGCCGCGATGGGCAACACCACGCTCATCGCCGATGCGCCTTGGCCCGCTGTCGATCCCGCGCTGCTGGTCGATGACGAGGTCACCATCGCGATCCAGCACATGGGCAAGCTGCGCGACACCGTCACCGCGCCCAAGGGGGCTTCGAAGGATGCGCT
>PNLG01000382.1 GCA_013822915.1 Sphingomonas sp.
CATCCTCACCCTTGACGATCTGATCGCGCATCTGGCGGATTTGTTGCTGATCGTCATGCCCGGCAGCAGCGCCGATCCGGCGCAGATGGTGCCGATCCACCATTTGCGCGACCGGTATGAATTGCCCAGCGATCCGCCGCCAATGCGTCCCATATTGGTGGTCGATAATGACCGGGCCGATCCGCCCGACCTGCCCGAACAGCCGCCGGGGGATATCGACGCGGTTATCGTCCGGTTGAAAACGGCGGCGCCCGGCGCTGTCTGGCTGGCGGCGGTGATGGGCTTTCACGGTCGCGACCGGCGGCTGCTCGTGCAGGCGCGCACGCGGGCCGAACGGCTGGGCGTGCCGTTGATCGCAACGACCGACGCGCTGTTTGCAGCGCCTGTCGCGCGCCCGCTGCACGACATCCTCACCTGCATCCGCCACAGCACGACGATTGCCGCAGCCGGCAAAAAGCTGGAGGTCAATGCCGAGCGTCACCTGAAATCGCCCGCCGAACTCGCCCGGCTGTTCGCCGATTGCCCCGATGCGGTGGCGCAGACCGAAGCGTTGCTCGCGCGGGTCGAATTTTCGCTCGACCAATTGCGCTATGAATATCCGCACGAGCCGGTGCCCGATGGCTGGGACGCGATGACATGGTTGGAGCATCTCGTGCTGGAGGCAGCAGCCGCGCGTCACCCCGGCGGCATTCCCGACCGGCTGCACAAGATGCTCGCGGAGGAATTCGCGCTGATCCGCAAATGCGACTACGCCTATTATTTCCTGACCGTGCATGACATTGTCCGCTTTGCGCGCGGGTGCGATCCGCCGATCCTGTGCCAGGGGCGGGGGTCGGCGGCCAATTCGGCGGTGTGTTTCCTGCTCGGCATCACCTCGGTTGATCCGATGCAGCACGACCTGTTGTTTTCGCGCTTTGTGTCGGAGGAACGGCGCGAGCCGCCCGATATCGACGTCGATTTCGAGCATGAGCGGCGCGAGGAAGTGATGCAATATATCTATCGCCGCTATGGCCGCGACCGCGCCGGGATTGCCGCGACCGTCATCCATTACCGCCCGCGCAGTGCGGTGCGCGAAGTCGGCAAGGCGCTGGGCTTTACCGAAGACGTCACCAACCGGATCAGCAGCACAGTGTGGGGCAGCTATGCGAGCGCCATCGAG
>PNLG01000103.1 GCA_013822915.1 Sphingomonas sp.
GTCTTCCTCGGCCGAAATCGGCGCGACATCGATCATCTCATGATTATCGCGCGGCGACGCATTGGCGGACCCGTGAAAACATTTCATCCGCTCGGCCTGCGCACGCCTGGTGCCAAAGGCGCTCGCGATATCGTCGGTAATGTCGGCCGCGCCGACCGGAATCGACGTGAGCCCGACGAGCATCCCGCCGGCAAACAGCGACACATTGGTTATCCCCGCCCCCAATTCGACCAGCGCGACGCCCAGTTCGCGTTCCTCATCCGACAGACAGGCCATACCGGTCGCCAGCGGCGCAGCCACGATCGACTTTACTTCCAGATGCGCCGATCGCACACACAGATCAAGATTGCGCACCGGCGACCCGTCCACCGCGACGACATGGACATGCACCCCCAGCCGATCTGCGTGCAGGCCCAGCGGGTTTCTTACCCCCGTCACCCGATCGAGCGTGTATAGCGTGGGTTGCGCGTGCAGCACCATCCGGCCCGCCGGTTCAATCGATTCGCGCGCCCCCTGAAGCAGCGCGTCGATATCGGCCTGTTCGACGCGGTGGCCACCCAGATCAACCTCGACCGAGGCAACGTCGGACACCAGTCCGCCTGCGGAAAAGCCGACCCACACATTTTCGATGTTGAGGCCCGCGATCCGCTCCGCCTGTTCCACCGCTTCACGCACGGCCACTTCGGTCGCGCCCATATCGGCGATGTAGCCACGCTTGACCCCCCGGCTTTCACGCTGGCCGGTGCCGAGCACGATCAGCTCGCCCCCCGCGACGCGCTGCGCGATCATGGCCGATACTTTGGATGATCCAATGTCGAGCGCGGTAATGAGTTCGTCGGGTGCAACCTTTGCCATTATGCCTCGCTCCTGCTTGCCCGGTTGATGATCGACGACGCCGATGTGTCCGTAATGGCGCGCGCGCCGCCCGCTTCTGGCCGCCGCACGACGAACCGGGTCGGGTCGCGCATGTCGAACCGCAACAACCCCTGCCCCAGCAAGCGGCGATTGCTGTCCAGTTCCACGAATTTCAGCAACGCGGCCTGAGCATTATCTTCGGGGAGCACTAGCGTCTCGCCGGTAGCGAACAACAGGTTCCAGCGACGGTCACCGATCCAGCTCGCCGCCTTCACCAGCGGGCGGAGCGCGGGCGCGCG
>PNLG01000265.1 GCA_013822915.1 Sphingomonas sp.
ACTAAGCTCGCGATCGCGGCGGCAACGCGATCCAGCACCCCAAACGCCGCGTTCGCGCTTCGCCCCGTGCGGATCAGCGCGGGGAGTTGCGTGGGGTGTCGCGCGAGGTTCCTCAGCACCCTGCCCAGCGCCATCGAGCCGTCGGGGTTCATGCCGACGAGCGCGGCGGGGGGAAGGGTTTCGTTCGCCGTGTCGGAGACCGCGCGGATCGCCATGAACGGGAGCGCGTGGCGCGCCGCGACGCGAGCGGCGACATGCGATTCCATATCGACCGCAAGCGCGCCGGTGGCGGTATGGAGCGCGGCCTTCTGAGCACCCGATGCCGCAATCGAATCCTGCCCGACAATCGCGCCGAACCGGGCATCGGGGAGGGCGGCACGAACCACCTCCGCCCGGTCCCAGCCCCGCGCATCAACCACCAGCGCGCCAGCCCCCAGCGACGGGTCAAGCGCCCCGGCAATCCCTGCGGACACGATCGCCCGAACGCGCCCCTGTGCGAGCGCTGCCTCCAGTCGCCGTTCCAGCCCCGCGGCATCACCGCCGCCGATCACCGGGATGATGCCGGGGCGGGCCAGTAACTTTGCCTCGCGCTGCAACCCGCACGCGATGAGGATCGTCACATACCCCACGCGACATCGCGCGCGTTTGACCGCTTCAGATTGCGATACCGTGCCACCGCCCAGAGCGGGAAATATTTCGGATAGCCGTGATAGCGCAGGTAAAACACGCGCGGAAAACCGCCGCCGGTATAGTGTTCCTGCCCCCACAGCCCGTCGTCTTCCTGATGCGCGACTAGCCAGGCAACGCCGCGATCGACGGCTGCATCATCGATCCGGCCCGCCGCCATCAGCGCGAGCAGCGCCCAGGCAGTCTGCGACGCGGTTGAGGGGGCCGCCTCATATCCCGCATAGTCGAGCTTGTAGCTGTCGCAATCCTCGCCCCAGCCGCCATCGTCGTTCTGGATCGACAGCAGCCAGTCGGCGGCGCGCGCGACCGATGGGTTATCCGTTCCCAGTCCCGCCGCGTTCAGCGCGCACAGCACCGACCAGGTGCCGTAGATATAATTCACGCCCCAGCGCCCGAACCACGACCCATCGGGCATTTGCTCATCGGCCAGATAGGCAAGCGCCGCCTTCATCCGCTCGCTT
>PNLG01000429.1 GCA_013822915.1 Sphingomonas sp.
AAAATGATTGCCGCATCCGGACCGCTGACCGGCGCCATCACCGTGCCCGGCGACAAATCGATCAGCCACCGCGCGCTGATGTTTGCCAGCCTCGCGGTCGGCACCAGCCGGATCGAGGGGTTGCTGGAGGGCGAGGATGTGCTGGCAACCGCCGCTGCCCTGCGCGCCATGGGGGCGTCGATCGTGCGCGACGGCGACGGCGTGTGGACAGTGGACGGTGTGGGCGTCGGCGGGCTGCTGCAACCCGCCCAAGCGCTCGACATGGGCAATTCGGGCACATCGACGCGGCTGATGATGGGACTTGTTGCCTCCCACCCGATTACTGCTACCTTTGTGGGCGATGCGTCGCTGTCGCGCCGCCCGATGGCGCGCGTGATTGATCCATTGGCGCAGATGGGGGCGGACATTACCGCCAGCCCCGGCGGCACGCTGCCGCTGATGGTGCGCGGGCTATGCCCGGCGGTGCCGATTCGCTACACGCTGCCGGTCGCGTCCGCCCAAGTGAAATCGGCAGTGCTGCTGGCGGGGCTGAACACACCGGGCGTCACGCACGTGATCGAACCCGTGGCGACGCGCGATCATAGCGAGCGGATGCTCGCGGGCTTTGGCGCGACGGTGAGCGTTGAAAAATCGCCGGAGGGCCGGGTCATTGCGCTGATCGGTGAGGCCGAGTTACGGCCCCAACATATCGTTGTGCCTGGCGACCCGTCCTCCGCCGCGTTTTTCATGGTCGCGGCAACGATTGTGCCCGGCTCCGACATCATCATCGGCAATGTCGGGCTAAACCCGACGCGCACCGGGCTTATCACGGCGCTGCGGATGATGGGGGCTGACATTACCGAGGCGCAGCCGCGCATCGTCGGCGGCGAGCCGGTTGCCGATCTGATCGTGCGCCACGCGCCGCTGACGGCGATTGCGGTGCCAGCCAACCTCGCACCCAGCATGATCGACGAATATCCCGCGCTGTTCGTGGCCGCCGCCTTTGCCAGCGGGCGCACGGTCGCGCGCGGCGCGCAAGAATTGCGGGTGAAGGAATCAGACCGGATCGCGGCCATGGCCGCCGCGCTCACAATTATCGGCGCGCGGGTGGAGGAGTTTGACGACGGACTCGCCATCACCGGCAGCGACGGCGAACCGCTC
>PNLG01000242.1 GCA_013822915.1 Sphingomonas sp.
ACGATCGGGGCGTTCAGAATACGCGCTAACACCTCATCGGGCGTGCCGCCGCTCCCCTGAAGCGTTGAGGTGCAGGCGGTAATCCCCGGCCACCAATGATATTCGACGCCCGCATGGAACATACCGATCGCGCCGCTGGTCAGGATCGCGAGCGCGGCCAGCGCCACCGCCAGCCGCGCGATCGCCGCTTGTCGCACCACAAAGCCCAGCACCGCCAGCGCAATCGCCGCATAATGCGGCCAGCGTTGCCAATGGCACATTTCGCACGGAAACAGCCCGCCCAGATATTGCGACCCCAGCGCACCCGCCATCAACGCACCAGGCACCAGCAGCGCCAGCATCCGCGCCGCCGCAAATGACCATCCCGCCATCGTCAGGGCTTGGGCGCAGGCGTCGGGGTGGGCGTGGGAGCAGGCGCTGGCTCACCCAGCCGGGGCAATGGGGTGCCGATGCGGGCAATCGCCGCCACTTGCTGCGGCCCGCCCAGCCGGGCGATCGTTTGCAGCGCGTAATAAAGCTGAAAATCGTCGATCTTCTTCGCCTTCAGCTCGTCGGGCGTCGCGATCAGGCGGGGATCGGGCTTGGTGTCCTCCTCCAGCACTTTGTTGTCGACCTTTGCCTCGTTGATGAGGTGGCGGCGCAGATCATCCTCGCGGAACACCGGCCGGGTCTTGTAATCGGGATCGCTCAGATTGGGGACGACGATATCGGGATCGATGCCGCCTTCCTGCACCGACCGCCCCGACGGGGTGAAATAGCGCGCGGTGGTCAACCGAACTTCCGCATTCGGACCCAGTTTCAACAGCGACTGCACCGATCCCTTACCGAAACTGCGCTCGCCGATAATCAGCCCGCGATGCTGATCCTGCAACGCCCCCGCCACGATTTCGGATGCAGACGCCGTCCCTGAATTGACGAGCACGACGATCGGCAAACCGTTCGTCGCATCGCCCCGTTCCGCACGATAGCGTTGAATATCGGTTTTCGCCCGGCCGCGCTGCGACACGATTTCACCGTGATCGAGGAAGGTATCGGACACCGACACTGCCTCGCTCAGCAAGCCGCCGCCATTGTCGCGCAGATCAATGACATACCCAATCGGATCGCGGCCCAGCTTCTTGCGGATCTGCACAATG
>PNLG01000277.1 GCA_013822915.1 Sphingomonas sp.
TGCGATCCCCAACCGGTCGCAAACCGCGCGCGCGTCGCGAATGTCGCGGCCCGCGCAACAACTGCCCGCACGGCCCACCGCTTCGCCATGATCGTAAAGCTGAAGCGTGATCCCGATCGTCTCGGCACCGGTGCGCGCGGCAAGCGCCGCGACCACCGACGAATCAACGCCGCCCGACATTGCCACCACAATGCGCCGCGCCGCCGGATTTGCGCCAAGTTGAAAATCACCGTCCGTCATCGCGCCACAAATAGGGAGGCGGGCCCTGCGAACCAAGCGCTGCTTTTACCGGACCTTCAGATGCGCGCGCTATGCGACTTGTTCCTTCACTTTCGGCGATGGGCGCGCACGTGGACCTTGGCTTTCGGCAGTTTGAATTCTCCCCGCAGGCGGCAGAGCGTCCAGTTTCGCTGCCGCTGCTGATGGTGGGGGTTGCGGCGCGTCAGGCCGCAAGTGTCACCGCACAGTTGGAGGTGCGCCGCCGATATGCGACGCGCACCATTGCTCCGGAGGCGCTGGGAACCGGCGCGTTCAACGGCGCTGCGGCGCGGGCGATCATGAACTGGAAAGAGGAGTGAAGCCGTCGTTTACCCCGCCGTTTCAATCCCTATTCAAGTCCGGCTGCTATCGGTCGTTACTACAGATGGACCGCAGTTGCGCTATTCGAGGTTTTGCATGATCGAGAACCAAAAGATCCGCCCGGCAAAGGTGATCGGCCCGCTTGGAGAAGCGTTGACGCTCGAATCGCTGCCACCGCCGGAGACGACGCGGTGGGTGGTGCGGCGCAAGGCTGAAGTGGTCGCCGCAGTCAATGGCGGTCTGTTAAGCGTTGATGACGTGTGCGCGCGCTATAACCTGACGGTTGAGGAATTTGCCGGCTGGCAACGGGCGATCGACCGGTCGGGCATGCCGGGCCTGCGCGTAACGCGCATCCAGCACTATCGCTCGCTTTACGAACGCCAGCAGAAATACTGAACCGCCAGCCGCGGCGCGACTCGCCGCCCTTATCGCAAAAGGGTTGCACGCAGGATAAGGCGTGCGGCCCTTTTCGTGCGCCGCTCCCCGCTGATCCGGTGCTTTTGCTTGCGAAATGTTCCGAAAACGGGCAATCGCGCGCCAGCCCCATCGG
>PNLG01000286.1 GCA_013822915.1 Sphingomonas sp.
ACGAGCGGCGCGCAGCCCGATCACGATGTGGTTTTTCGACATTGACCGGATGTTGTTGCTGCTCGCGCTGCTCCTGATCGCGATTGGCTTGCTGGCGGTGGCGGCAGCGTCGCCTGCGGCGGCGGTGCGCTATTCAGGTGATAATGTGCATGTCGCGCCGCTCTTCTACTTCTGGCGGCAAGTAATGTGGGTGTGTTTGTCGGTGCCGCTGATGATTGCGGTGTCGATGGCCCCGGTGGCGCTGGCGCGGCGCATGGGTTTGATCGGCGCAGTCGCATTCTTTGCAGCCCTGATGCTGGTGCCCTATATCGGCGTGGTTCACAACAACGCCCGGCGCTGGATCGATCTGGGCGTGTCCGAGTTCCAGCCGAGCGAGTTTTTGAAGCCGTGCTTTGTGGTCGCGATCGCCTGGCTGTTGTCGCTGCGCGAGAAGGAGCCCGATCTGCCGGTGCTGTCGATGAGCTTCATCCTGACCGGCAGTATTGCCTGTTTGCTGATGCTGCAGCCCGATTTCGGGCAGACGGTGATGTTTGCCGTGCTGTGGTTTGCGCTATTGCTGATTTCGGGCGTGCCGATGCGGACGCTGGGGGCGTTGCTGGCGGCGGCGCCTGCTGGTCTGGTTGCCGCTTACTTGTTTTACGATACTGCGCGAAACCGCATCAACGCCTTTCTCTTTGACGGGACCGAAGCAGCACCCATCGACAATTACCAGCCCAATATGGCGCATGCGACGATTACCGGCGGCGGCGTGATGGGCACCGGACCCGGCGGCGGCACGATGAAGTTCAAACTGCCCGAGCCGCAAACCGATTATATCTTTTCCGTAATAGGTGAGGAGTTCGGGTTGGTCGCCTGCGCGTTGATCGCGCTGTTGTTTCTGGCAATTGTCGCGCGCGTCGTTGTGCGCTTGCTTGATGAGACCGATGCGTTCCGAATGCTGGCGGCGGGCGGCCTTGCCACGCAGTTCGGCGTGCAGGCGCTGATTTCGATGGCGGTCAATACCGGGCTTTCGCCGTCAAAGGGCATGACGCTGCCCTTTATCAGCTATGGCGGGTCGTCGATGATCGCGCTGTCCTTTGGTATGGGGCTTTTGCTCGCCTTTACCCGTCGCAATCCCTTTCTCAGCCGT
>PNLG01000348.1 GCA_013822915.1 Sphingomonas sp.
AGACAAGCCGGTGCGGCAGGAAGATTACAGCTTTGATTTCCACCGCAACTACCTGCTCGCGCTGGTCGAGCGGCTCGATCTGCGCCACATCACGCTGGTGGTGCAGGATTGGGGCGGCGTGCTTGGGCTGACGCTGCCGCTGGAACCCGGTTTTGCCGCGCGGCTTGACCGGCTGATCGTCATGAACACCGCGATCAGCACCGGCGCGCCGGCGGGGGACGCCTTCATGATGTGGCGCAACTTTGCGGCAAAGACACCCGATCTGCCGGTCGGCGCGCTGATCGCGACGGGGACGCCGCACCTGACGCCGGCGGAAATCGCCGCCTATGACGCGCCCTATCCCGATGCGCGCTATAAAGCGGGCGCACAGATTTTCCCCGCGCTTGCCCCGATTGAACCCGACATGCCCGGCGCCGCGCTGGGTCGCGCCGCGCGCGATTGGTGGTCGACGCAGTGGGACGGGCCAAGTTTCATGGCGGTGGGCGATGCCGACCCGGTGCTTGGTCCGCCGCAAATGGCGGTGCTGCGCGGCTATATTCGCGGCTGCCCAGAGCCGATGATGGTCGCAGGCGGCGGCCATTTCGTGCAGGAATGGGGGGAGCCGATTGCGCGTGCGGCGCTGGCGGCATTTGGCGGACGTTGAGCGCACAAGATTGCCGTTGAAATTTTATAACAGTCCGCGCAAAGCCATAGCGTGATCGCCGCTCCTCGCGCGACTCACCTGTGGGAGAGATGATGGCTGGCGATCATTTACGCGCGAATCTGCCGCCGCTCAGTCTGCACGTGCCCGAGCCGCGCTTTCGCCCCGGCGATGCGGTGGATTTCGCCGATGTGACCATCCCGCCTGCAGGCGCCGCCGCCCGCCCCGAAACAGATGCCGCCCCGGCAAGCTTCCCCGAACTCGCCTATACGCTGGTGCGCGTGCTTGATGAGACAGGGAGCGCGGTCGGCCCGTGGAATCCGCGCCTGTCGCCCGAAATGCTGCGACGGATGCTGCACAGCATGGCGCTGGTCCGCGCGTTTGACGAGCGGATGTTCCGTGCCCAGCGCCAGGGCAAAACCAGCTTTTACATGAAGTCGACTGGGGAGGAGGCTGTCGCGGTCGCCGCCGCCTATGCGCTCGACC
>PNLG01000276.1 GCA_013822915.1 Sphingomonas sp.
CTGCTCGGCGCGGTGCAGATGTTCGTGCTCGGGATGATCGGCGAATATCTCGGGCGGCTCTATGTCGAATCGAAACGGCGGCCGCTTTATCTCGTTGCCGATGTCGCAGGGCCAGTGCGCGGGGTCGCGACGCTGGGCTATAAGGCAGCGGACGTGCCCGCGGCCCCTGCGCTTGACGACCAACCCTAACGCCGCGCTGCCAGCGTCACGATCGAAACACCGGGCGACATCGGCACCCGGCCGATCAGATGCCGCTCCAGCGCAAAGACACGCTCGAACAGCGCATTGATTGGCGCTGGCGGGGGCGAATCATCACTGTCGTCCTTGCCCGTCAACCGTCCCGCGACTCGCGAGGCCGCCGCGAGCGGAAACAGCAGCGAATTGAACCACCGCAGGCCATTATGCGTCAGCCCCGCCGCTGCAATCGCCGCGCCCAGGGTCGCTTTGGAATAACGTCGGTGATGGTGATTCACCACATCATGCGCACTCCACATCCATTGATGCGCGGGCACCGCGATCAGGATCTTGCCACCTGGCGTCAGGCAATCGCGCATCGCGGCCAGCGCCGCGACATCGTCCGCAATATGCTCGACGACATCGAGCACCGCGATCAGATCATAGCTGCCGCGCGCCACGCCGGGCAATTCAGGAAGCGGCGCATCGCCGACCGGCTTGCCCAGCCGTTGGCTGGCGATCGCGCGGGCGGCAGGGTCAATCTCGATCGCGTCCACTGCCCCGAACCGAGCCAGCATCGGCAGGTTATGGCCAGTGCCGCACCCGATTTCGAGAATGCGCGCGTCACCCGGCAAATCCGCCATCCGGGTCAGGTAATCGCTCAAAATCTCGCGGCGGGCGCGATACCACCAGTGCGTTGAATCATGGGCGGCCATGCGGTCATAAACAATTCTATCCATGCGCGGCGCGGCCCCCAAACACCCATTGCCGGTTGAGCACAAAGGTCGCAATCGGCGTGATCGTGATGACCGGGATCAGCGCCGCCCAGGACGGCAGCCCAAGCAACGCCGTCATCCCCCAGGTAAACGCCGCGTTGAGCGAAAGGCCAACCCCCTGCACCACCACGAATTTTGCCTGCTGTCGTCCGCCGGAATCGCGGC
>PNLG01000414.1 GCA_013822915.1 Sphingomonas sp.
TGGCATCGGCCCCGGTGCGGACCGACATGAAGATAACCGCGATTTGCCCTTTTCGTGACATGCGCCCCCCGCTTAGGCTCTATAGTCCGGCGCGCAACCCCCGTTCATGCAGACGCGTCATTCTTGACTCGTGGTCGGGTGCCGCCTATTGCCTCGCGCTTCCAGACAGACAAGGATGTGCGATGGCGCGCGTTACCGTCGAAGATTGCGTCGACAAGATTCCCAACCGTTTCGATCTCGTTTTGCTGGCGGCGCAGCGCGCGCGCCAGATTTCGGGCGGGGCGGACCTGACGCTCGACCGCGATCGCGACAAGAATCCGGTGGTGGCGCTGCGCGAAATCGCCGAGGAAACCGTGCGGCCGATCCATCTCGAAGAAGCGCTGGTGCAAAGCCTGCAACGGGTGCAGATCGATAATGATGACGCACCTGATGATGACGGCTCGCTGTCGGCATCGGCAGAAGCGCTGCGACTGACGGCGGCGGCCCCGCCGCGCAACCAGAATCTCGGCGCTGATTACGAGGGCTGATTAGCCGGGCTGGGCGTCATGCTCGGCAACGGGGCCAGACCCCGGCAATCGCCCCTTAAACCCCTGCGCGATCACATACCATTCGCTTGAGTCCTTGCGGCTGGCGGGTGGTTTTGCGTGTTTCACGGTCGTGAAGTTGCGCTTCAGCGCGGCGACCAAGCTGCTGTCGGCCCCGCCCGCCAGCACCTTGGCGACGAAATCGCCACCGGGGCGCAGCACCCCGGCCGCAAAATCGGCCGCCAGCTCGACCAGCCCCATGGTGCGCAGATGGTCGGTCTGCGGATGGCCAACGGTGTTCGCGGCCATATCCGACAGCACCAGATCGGCAGGCCCGGCCAGCGCTTCCATCAGCAATTCGGGCGCGCGCGCATCGTTGAAGTCGAGCTGAAAAATCGTCACCCCCTCGATCGGATCGACGGGGAGCAGGTCGATGCCGACAATCGCGGCGCCGGGCGCCTGCTTGCGCACGACCTGGCTCCAGCCGCCAGGGGCAATGCCAAGATCGACGACGCGGCGCGCGCCCCGCAAAAAGCCGAAACGCTCGTCGAGCTCGATCAGTTTATAGGCAGCGCGGCTGCGATACCCCT
>PNLG01000376.1 GCA_013822915.1 Sphingomonas sp.
GTTTGGCTCAGCAAGCAGGAAATGGTTCATGCCGCCGACATGGCTGGTCGGGTCGAACAGGCAACAGGCAATGCAGCTGCCGAGCACCGTGGTCAGCTCGACGCGCGGGTCGCCGCTGACGCGCGCCTGCCCCTGAAGCACGGTCAGCCGCACAGGCCGCAGCACCGGCGGCGGCGTGGCGGGCGTGATCGGTTGGTGCAGCATCAGGCAGCCCTTGCCAGTGCGTGGTCGGCAATGCGGTGCAGCGGGGCAACCATGCGCGCCGCCCCCAGCTTGATCGCGGCCTTTGGCATCCCAAAGACGGTGCAGGTCGCCTCGTCCTGCGCGATCGTGACGGCACCTGCCTGCGCCATGGCGAGTAACCCTTGCGCGCCGTCCGATCCCATGCCGGTCAGCAAGATGCCCACCGCCTGATCGCCGATTGTGTCGGCAACCGATCGGAACAGCACATCAACGCTTGGCCGGTGGCCCGAAACCTTCTCATCGGCGCGCATCCGGGCGCAGGGATGGGCGGCGCTGCCGCGCACTTGCAAATGACGCTCATTGCCGGGCGCGAGATAGATGTGCCCGGGCTTCAGCGGCAAATCAGGTTCGGCGATCGTCACCTTGGGGGCGCATTGCTGGTCCAGGCGGCGCGCCACGGCTTCGGCAAACTGGCCGTTAATGTGCTGGACAATCATGGTCGGCGGGCACTCGGCGGGAAATCCCTGAAGCAGGAGGTGCAGGGCTTCGACCCCGCCGGTGGACGCGCCAATCGCGATCAGCGCGGGACGCTCGCCGGGCGGCATCGGCAGCGGGGCCGCCGCCGGGGCAGCGAGAGCAGGCGGAGAAGCGACAATCGTGGTGCGTTCGCGCACCTGAACCTTCGCCGCACCGCGGATCAGTTCGGCCAGGCGACCGCCATCAGCGGTCAGCAGCGACCCGATCCGCCCGTCAGGCTTGGCATAGCAATCGACCGCGCCCAGTTCGAGCGCGCGCACCGTCGTGTCGGCGCCTTCGCGGGTCATGCCCGACACGATAATGACGGGCGTTGGCCGCAACCGCATGAGCTTGTCGAGAAATTCAAGCCCGCTCATCCCCGGCATTTCGATGTCGAGCGTCACCACATCC
>PNLG01000323.1 GCA_013822915.1 Sphingomonas sp.
TGGCAGGACTGGCTGTTGGCATCGGCCGCGATCGGCAGCTATTTATTGTTCAGTCGGCTGATCGCAACCCGGCTTGATGCGCATGTCGACATGATTTTGCTAGTGCAGATTATTGTCTCGATCATGCTATATCCTGTGATCGCGCAATTTGTCGGCGCGCTCAACCGCAGGCGCGCAGCTCTATGAACCGCCAAAGCAAAATCGCGACAGAGGCGCACCAGACGTTCAGCTTTGGTCGGCGCGCCTTTGCGCTCGGTGCTGCGCAAATCGGTGTTGGCGCGTTGCTGGCAGGGCGAATGGCGTGGCTGTCCATTGCCGAAAACCGTCATTATGAAACGCTTGCCGAAAGCAACCGCGTCAATTTGACATTGGTGCCGCCGCGCCGCGGCTGGATCATCGACCGCAACAACGTCCCGATCGCCAATAATCGCACCGATTTTCGCGTCGACGTGATCCCTGACCGGCTGCAAGATAAGGAAGCCGTGCTCGCTCGTCTGGCTGATCTGCTCCGCCTGACGCCCGAGCAAATGGCGCGCATTCGGCTCGACCTGAAGCATGCCGCCGGCTTTCAACCCGTGCAGATCGCCGACAATCTGGACTGGGAACGGTTTGCCGCCGTCAACGTGCGCCTCCCCGAATTACCTGGCGTTGCACCGACACAAGGCTTTGCCCGCTATTACCCGGCAGGCCCGGCGGTTGCGCATCTGACCGGCTATGTCGGGAGCGCGTCGGCCGAACAATATCGCGAGACCAAGGATCAATTGCTGGTCACCCCCGGCTTCAAAATCGGCAAGGACGGCCTTGAAAAGGCACTCGAGGCCGATTTGCGCGGCACAGCGGGTGCCAAGCGCGTCGAAGTGACCGCACGTGGCAAGCTGGTCCGCGAACTGGCGACCCGCGCCGATACCCCGGGCAAGCCTACGCGGCTGACGATTGACGCCGGGCTGCAGGAATATGCCGCACGGCGGCTGGGCACCAATTCTGGTTCGGCGGTGGTGATGGATTGTCACACCGGCGAATTGCTCGCGATGGTGTCGATGCCCGCTTATGATCCCAACAGCTTTGCCGACGGGATCAGCCATTTGGAATGGCAGATGTTGTCTGCGGAT
>PNLG01000443.1 GCA_013822915.1 Sphingomonas sp.
GCATTACACGGCCAATGGCTTTCGCGTGCTGACGCCGGGCGATCATGTGATGTGCGCGGTGACGGGCGAGCGGCTGGCGCTGGATACGCTGCGCTATTGGAGCGTCGCGCGCCAGGAAGCCTATGGCAGTGCCGCCGCCGCGATGCAGGCGATGCACGGATGAGCCGGGCCGCGATCGTCCCTGACGCCGCGCGCGTCGCGGGAATCTCGCTGATGCTGATGATCGCGCTGGGTTCGGGCGTCGCACTTGCAGGGCGAAGCGCTGAGCAGAGCGCAAAAGCACCGCCACAAGCGCCAAAGCTCCCCGCCCGCGCCCAGCCGATCCGCCACGACTTTACGCTGACCGGCCCGATGGTCCAGGGTGGCGCGATTATCGGCGCTGCGCCCACGGGCACGACCGCGCTGACGCTCGACGGGGCGTTAGTGCCAATGAGCGACGACGGCCGCTTCCTGATCGCGTTCGACCGCGACGCCCCGCCCACCGCGATGCTGGTCGCAACCATGCCCGGCGGCATGGTGACGCGCGCGCTCGTCATTGCGCCGCGCGCCTGGAATATCGAGCGGCTGGACACGCTGCCCCGCTTTGCCCAGCCGACCGAGGAGTTTAACCGCCGCCGCCCGCAAGAACTAGCCGCGATCAACGCCGCACGCAGCGTAAACGCCATCAGCAATGGCTGGCGCCAGCGCTTTCAATGGCCCGTAATCGGTCGGCTATCGGGGATGTTCGGGGCGCAACGCATTTACAAAAATGGCGAGGCGGGTTCCTATCACTCCGGCACCGATGTCGCGCGCCCCACCGGCACGCCCGTGGTGGCGCCCGCCGATGGCGTCGTGATCCTCGCCGCCGACAGCCCGTTCACACTGGAGGGCAATTTGCTGATGCTTGACCATGGCATGGGGCTGAACAGTTCGTTCCTCCATTTGTCGCGGATCGACGTGCATGTCGGCGAACACATTACGCAAGGCGAACAGATTGGCGCCGTCGGCATGACGGGTCGGGCGACGGGGCCACATTTGCACTGGAGCCTGAAATGGCGCGACCGTCGGATCGATCCGACGGTCGCGCCATTTCAGGCTCCAGTGCAAATGTGGCCCCGTCGCCCGACCC
>PNLG01000450.1 GCA_013822915.1 Sphingomonas sp.
GACACAGCCCAGGCATGCGCTGCCACCACCGGCACCAGCACGGCCAGCGCGGCGGTCCACCCCAACATCTCGCGCCGCCGCCCCTCGACCAGTGCGAGCACCGCCATGGCGAGGACATAGAGCGCGGCAGTCTCGCGCACGAGCATCGCCATCAACCCAAAACCAACGGCATGGGCAAAGCGATCCTCGCGTCGCAGCGCGAGCGACAGCGCGATCAGCAGCCCGGCCCAAACCTCATGAAAATGGACAAGTTCTGCCTGCACAAACGCCGCCATCCCGCCAATCAGCAGCACGATCGCAATCGCGAACGGCGGCGGTCGGCGAAACACTGGCTGCAGCCGGATGGCCCAGGCGAGCACAACGCCCGCCGCCAGCAGATAGAGCAGGCCAATCGCAACCCGCGTCGGCATCGCCGCCTGCACCATCGCCAGCGTTGGCAAGCGAAAGGTCACGAACGGGCGCAACGGGTAATCGCCACGGCGCAGCGCGGTTGCCGTCACCTCATAATAGCCGCGCCCATCGCGCACGCCCGCGACAATCGATTCATAAAGCAGCACATCGGCCCGGTCTTCCGCCGCCTTGGCCGGGTCTCGGCTGGCCGGCGGGGGGCCTGCCGTTGCCAGTGCCGTCAGACACGACGCCAGCAACAGGGCGAGCAGGCACAGCGCCATCCGCGCGCGCTGGGGGGAGAGCGCGGCAAACCGCGTCCGATCGGTCAACCACCAGGATGCAGCCGCCGCCATCGGCTTAGCGCAGCATCAGCCAGGTCACCGCAACACTGAGGATCGCGGTGATCGCCGCCACGCCGATCATGGGCCACATCCCGCCGCCCTGCCGCATCGGCACTTCGCGCAAAGGGGGCGCAGGGGGCGCGCCGCCCGGTGTGGGGAAGTGGCGCTCGATATTGCGGATCAACTGCGGCAGACGCGAAAGGGTGCGCAGGTCGGTCACCAGCCGGTCGGCGACAAAGGCTTCGGGGCCAAGCTCGGTGCGGATCCATTCGCGCACAAACGGTGCAGACGTCTCCCACATATTGATATCGGGGTCGAGCGCGGTCGCCACCCCCTCGACCATCACCATCGTCTTTTGCAGCAGCAGCA
>PNLG01000015.1 GCA_013822915.1 Sphingomonas sp.
GTCGGGGCGGTTGCTGCAGCTTTACCGGGCGTCGGGGGATGCGACACGGTTTGGCCATGCGGGCGCGCCCCTGATTACCGAGTTTGACGCGAGCGGCGTAACGACCGCCCGCGATGCCCCAACCTCACGCCGCTTGCCGGTCGCTTTCCAGCCCGACCGGCGCCAGCGCGTCGAGGAATTGGCGCGCGCTAGCCTCCCAGGTGAAGCTCTTGCCGTATTCGGCGCAGCCCGCGCGGTCGAGCGTCAGCGCGCCGGCAATCGCGGTATCGAGGTCGTCGTGCATCACGCCGACGCCCGGCCTCAACACGTCCACCGGCCCGGTGACGGGAAACGCCGCGACCGGCAGGCCCGACGCCAGCGCCTCGATCATCACCAGCCCGAATGTGTCGGTTTTGCTGGGGAATACAAACACATCGGCCGCAGCATAGGCCGCGGCAAGATCGGCGCCGAACTTCGGGCCCAGAAAATGCGCGTGCGGATATTTCTGCTCCAGCGCGGCGCGCGCCGGGCCATCACCGACAATCACCTTTGATCCGGGATGCACACTGTCCAGAAACGCCTCGATATTCTTTTCAATCGCGACGCGCCCGACATACAACTGCACTGGCCCCGGCAAGGCATTGATCAGGGGATCGGGCGTCGCATCCGGGCCAAAAATCGACAGGTCAACCCCGCGCCCCCAAAACCGGATCTTGTTCAGCCCATGCGCCCGCAGCGCGTTGGCGATCGACGGGGTGGAGGCCAGCACCGCTTGCGCGGGCCAATGGAACCAGGTGATATAGCGCCAGATCCATTCGGGATCGATGCCGATCCGCGCCGAGATATAATCGGGAAACTGCGTATGATAGGCCGTCGTGAAGGGAAATCCCCGCACCAGGCACCACCGCCGCGCGGCAAGGCACACCGGTCCCTCGGTCGCGAGGTGGATGGCGTTGGGCCGGAAATCAGCCAGCATCTTGCCCACCGCTGCCGTGCGCGCAAAGGCCAGCCGGATTTCGGGATAGGTCGGGCACGGCATCGAATAAAAAAGCTCTGGCGAAATGACGAGCACCTCATGCCCCTGCCGCTCAAGCTCGGCCCGCACCGATTGGAGCGTGCGG
>PNLG01000127.1 GCA_013822915.1 Sphingomonas sp.
GACTTCGAACATGAAAGCTTCGTAAGCTTCTCCCAAGCTTTGCGTAGTACAAGGGGGCAGCGGGTTTCGACCCGCTGCCCTTTTTATTTGCCCGACGTGCCGCGGTTACAATCTGCCGATGCTCAGGAATTTTTCGCGCCGTTCCCGGATGAGCGCGTCGGCACTCTTGCGCATCAGACCCCGCAACGCCCCCTCAATCGCATCGCCCAGCGTCGCAATCGCGCGGGCCGGATCGCGCTGTGCGCCGCCAGGGGGCTCGGGCACAATCTGGTCGATAACGCCCAGCGCCAGCAGATCCTGCGCGGTCACTTTCATGGCGTCGGCCGCATCGGCTGCGCGATCAGAGGTGCGCCACAGGATTGACGCGCACCCCTCAGGCGAAATCACCGAATAGACCGCATGTTCGAACATCAGCACGCGGTTGCCCGTCGCCAGCGCTACCGCGCCGCCCGACCCGCCTTCGCCCACAATCGCCGCCACCATCGGCACGCCCAGCGCCAGGCACTGCGCCGTGGAACGCGCGATCGCCTCAGCCTGTCCACGCTCCTCCGCCTCAACGCCCGGAAATGCACCCGATGTGTCGACCAGCGTGACAATGGGCAGACCAAAGCGATCGGCAAGCTGCATCAGGCGGATCGCCTTTCGGTAACCCTCTGGCTTTCCCATACCGAAATTATGGTGGATGCGGCTGGCGGTGTCGGTGCCCTTTTCATGGCCGATCACCATCACCCGCTGCCCACGAAACCGCGCCAGCCCGCCCAGAATCGCCCGATCGTCGCCAAAGGCGCGGTCGCCCGCAAGCGGCGTAAATTCCTCAAACAAGTCCGCGACATAATGTTTGAAATGCGGGCGATCGCCGTGGCGCGCGACTTGCGTTTTCTGCCAAGGAGTCAGCCGGGCATAGGTATCGCGCAGCAGTCGGTCGGCCTTTTGCTGAAGCCGGGTGACCTCGGCATTAATGTCCACCGCCCCTGCCGTTGCGCTCGCCGTCGCGCGCAATTCGGCAATCCGCGCCTCCAGTTCGGCAACCGGCTTTTCAAAGTCGAGAAAACTTACCATCAGGCGCGATCGGTTAAGCGTCGGATAGCTTTACGTCAACC
>PNLG01000262.1 GCA_013822915.1 Sphingomonas sp.
TTCATCGCCGAACACCGCGTTCAAATGACGCTCGGCAATCGCCATCCCGACCGCCATCGCCAGCCCCTGCCCCAATGGGCCAGTGGTGCATTCCACGCCCGGCAGTTCGAAATTTTCGGGATGCCCCGCGCACGGGCTGCCCAATTGGCGAAAATTGCGGATGTCGCCGATCGTCGGCTGCGCATAGCCGGTGAGGTGGAGCAGCGCATAGAGCAGCATCGACCCATGCCCCGCCGACAACACAAACCGGTCTCGGTCGGGCCAGTGCGGCGAGGCGGGGTCGAATTTCAGGTGACGCGCAAACAGCGTTGTCGCCACATCGGCCATGCCCATCGGCATGCCGGGATGGCCCGAATTCGCGGCCTCCACCGCGTCCATCGACAGCGCGCGAATGGCATTGGCGAGGGTCGCAAACCGATCTTTATCAATAGCGCCCATCATGATCCCCGCAGCGGCCAGCCTCGGCGCGGTGCGCACGAGTCAACTGGCGAGTCCCTGTCTGGCCCGCGTCTTTGAGGGTGTCGTGCGTCCGCGTCAACCACTGGCGCGCTTGGCGGCGGGCGATGAGGATGCTATCCGCTCGCCATGGTGGAAGATCAGGTGTCCGCAAGCGACCGGATCGATGCAGCGCTCGCCCGGATCGAGCGCGCAGTGGCCGCGCGCCGGGCAGCGCATCTATCGCTGGCGCGCCAGCACCAGGCACTGCGCACCAGCATGGCCGAGGCGATTGACGCCATTGATCACCTGCTTGCCGAGCCGCGCGGCTGATGGCGGAGGTATCGCTGATAATCGGCGGCCGCGCGCACCGCATTGCCTGCGCCGATGGGCAGGAGGCGCAACTCGAACGGCTCGGCGCGATGGTAGCCGAGCGTTGGGAGACGGCACAGCGCGCAGCGGGCGGCACAGGGGCCGAGCGCACAATGCTGCTGATCGCGCTCATGCTCGCCGATGCACTGAGCGATGCACAGCGCGCGTCTGCGTCCGCGTCCGGGGGCAATGACGCAGCCCCGCTGCTCGACGCCATTGCCACCCGGCTGGAGGCGCTTGCAACGGCCCTTGAGCATGACGGCAAGAGCGCCTAAATATGCTATT
>PNLG01000338.1 GCA_013822915.1 Sphingomonas sp.
CGATCGCGCGCGAGGGCGAGGAGCCCACGGCACCGGCCGCGATCCCAGCGCCGCCTGCGCCAGTCGGTGACAAGGGCCCCGCCCCCGCCCTTGCTGCGGCACCAACGCCCACCACACCGCTCGTTGCAGCACCTGCCCCCACGCCACGACAGCCCCAAATCGTCGCGCCTCAGCCCGTCGAGGCCCCCGCCGCTACGCCCGCCGCCGCGGCCGGGCAGTCAATCCGCATCGACCTGGCCAAGCTCGACCGGCTGATCGACGCAGTCGGCGAGCTCGTGATCGCGCAAGCCATGCTCGCCCAGCGCATTTCCGGTCAGGGGCTGGCAGGCAGCGAGGAAATGGCGATGCTCGACGGGCTGACGCGCGATATTCAGGAAAGCGCAATGTCGATCCGTGCCCAGCCGATCGGCTCGGTGTTCAGCCGGGTGCCACGCATCCTGCGCGAACTCGAAGCCTCAACGGGCAAGGCCGTGCGGCTCGAAGTGTCGGGCGAAGGCACTGAACTCGACAAAACCGTGATCGAGCGGTTGAGCGAACCGCTAACCCATCTGATTCGCAATGCTGTTGATCATGGCATCGAACCCAGTGCCGATCGGCTTGCCGCCGGCAAACCAGCCGAAGGTGTGCTCCACCTGTCGGCCGAGCATCGCTCGGGCCGGATCCTTATTCGCATTGCCGATGACGGGCGCGGCATCGACCGGGTGCGCGTTTATGCCAAGGCGGTGGAGCGCGGGCTGATTGCCGCCGACGCGGTGCTCAGCGACGAGGAGATCGACAACCTCATCTTCGCCCCCGGCTTTTCAACCGCGCAAACGCTTTCCAACATTTCCGGGCGCGGGGTCGGCATGGATGTTGTCCGCCAGAATGTGAAGGAACTGGGCGGGCGCATCTCGATCGAATCGGTGACGGGCAAGGGGTCGGTATTCACGCTCGCGCTCCCGCTTACGCTCGCGATTTCCGACGGCATGATCGTGACGGTGGGCGATCAGACTTTGGTGGTGCCGCTCGCCCATGTCGTCGAAAGCTTGCGGCCCGACCCGCGCGATGTGCAGCATTTGGGCGTCGGGCGCGCGATGCTCAACGTGCGCGGG
>PNLG01000033.1 GCA_013822915.1 Sphingomonas sp.
GGCGTTTCAGGATTCGCAGCCGATGATCCTGTTCATCGGCGATGTCGACCGCGGGATGCGTGATCGCGAGGGCTTTCAGGAAATCGATCTGGTGGCGATGTTCACCCCGCTCGCGAAACTCGCGCTGCGGATCGACGACGCCCGCCGCGTCCCGGAATATGTGGCGCGAGCGTATAATGTGGCGACCAGCGGGCGGCCGGGGCCGGTGGTGATCGCGCTGCCGGAGGACATGTTACGGGATGAGGTGGAGGCGGTCGATCGGCTGCGGGTAGAGCGCGAACGCCGCAGCCTCGATCTCTCTGATCGTCGCGATTTGCTGGATCGCCTGCAATCGGCGGCGCGTCCGGTCGCCATCGTCGGTGGCGCCGGCTGGGACATGGCCACATCGGGCGCATTCACTGCATTCGCATCGACCTGGGGTATCCCCGTCGCCGGTGCATTTCGTCGGCAGGACGCGATCGGCAATTGGTGCAAGGCGTGGGCAGGCAATTTGGGTTATGGCCCCAATCCAAAGCTGGTCGCGCGCATCAGGGCCGCCGACCTGATCCTCGCGGTCGGCGCGCGATTGGGGGAGGCAACGACTGACGGCTACGCGCTGCTGACACCCGACCATCCAGGCCAGACCCTGATCCATGTCCATCCCGATCCGTCGGAACTGAACCGGGTTTACCGGGCTGACCTGAGCATTTGCGCAGGCGTTTTTGAGGCCGCCGACATGCTTGCGCGCCTGCCCCACCCTGATCGGCCATCCTCCGCTGCCGCTGAAGCTCACACCGAATGGCTCGACTGGTCCACGCCCCACCCGCGCGAAGGCGTCACGCTAGACCTCGGCATGTGCGTCGCCGCGATGCGCGAGCGACTGACGCCCGAAGGCACGATCATCTGCAACGGCGCGGGCAATTTCTCCGGCTGGTGGCATCGCTATTGGCATTATGGCAACCCCGGCACCCAACTCGCGCCCACCGCTGGCGCGATGGGCTATGGCGTTCCCGCCGCCGTCGCGGGCGCGCTGCGCTGCCCCGACAAGACCGTCGTCGCGGTCGCAGGGGACGGCGATTTCCTGATGAACGGGCAGGAACTCGCAACCGCC
>PNLG01000115.1 GCA_013822915.1 Sphingomonas sp.
CCGGTGTCCTGATAGAAGGTCCAGAACGCGTCCCAATCACGCTCGGTCAGGTCGCCGCCACTGACGTGCCGGATCGTCAGCCCGTCGACGGCGGCGGCGCGTTCCTTGCGGATCGCCTTGCGCTTGCGGCTGGCGAGCGCATCCAGAAAATCATCGAAACAACCATAGCCGTTGTTCGCCCAGTGAAACTGCGTGCCTGCGCGGATCAGCCACCCCGCCGCCTCGAACAGCGGCACCTGATCGGGGGTGACAAAAGTGGCGTGCGCGCTCGACATGCCGTGGCGGTCCACCACCGCCTCAATCGCGGCGATCAGCGCGGGCGCCGTTGCCGCATCGCGCAGCAACAGGCGCGGGCCGGGCACCGGCGTAAACGGCACCGCGATCTGGAGTTTCGGGTAATAACTGCCGCCCGCCCGTTGCCACGCGTCCGCCCATGCGTGGTCGAACACATATTCGCCCTGACTGTGGCGCTTGGCATAGGCGGGCGCAATAGCGGCGAGAACGCCGTCTGCCCCATCGACGATAATCGGCACTGCCTGCCACCCCGCGCGCGGCGATACGCTGCCCGATTCTTCCAGAATCGACAGGAAGGCATGGCTCAAAAACGGATTGGCGGCCCCGGCGCACGCATCCCAATGCGCCGGCGCAATGGCAGCAACACCATCGGCGAGTCGAGCGGTCACAGCAGTCACGCCGTCCACGTTAAGCACGCCTCCGCGAAGGGCAACCGCCGCTTGCGCAAACCCCGGCGGAAATGGCATTATTCGCCGCGAGGCGGACAGGAGACGCAAGCATGGCGGGGCGTTATGAGGGCGATTTTGTGGTCACCCTGCTCGATGACGGGCGCAATCTCCGACTCGAAGCCGACTTGTTCTATTTCGACCCTAATGATGTGCGCTGGGGCGTGCCCAAGGGGGCGGTCGTCGATGGCGCGTCGATCCCGCGCGGTTTCTGGAGCGCAGTCGGCGGCCCGCTGACGGGGAAATATCGCAACGCGTCGATCATCCACGACTGGTTCTGCGACAAGCGCACCCGCACCTGGCAGGCAACCCACCGCGTTTTTTACGAT
>PNLG01000045.1 GCA_013822915.1 Sphingomonas sp.
CCCGATCCGGATCGCGGCTGGGCGCTGGCGGCACTGACCAGCAGCCTTGATCTGCCCGCAGTCAAACCCGCCGTCGTTCGGGGACTGATCGAAGCGCGGGTCGATCCGGTGCTCTACCGCATGAGCCGCGATTATGTCGGCGACAGTGCGGAGACGGTCGCGCTGCTCTGGCCCGCAGCCGATGGGGGGAGCGGCGCACCGCCATCGCTGGACGAGGTTGTGACCCGGCTGGCGGGGGCGACACGCGCCGACGCGCCCGTCATGCTGGCGGCGATGCTCGATGCGATGAGCGCGACAGAGCGTTTTGCCCTCCTCAAAATGGCGACGGGGGCGTTGAGAGTTGGCATATCGGCGCGGCTGGCCAAGGCGGGGTTCGCGCAAGGCTTTGGCGTCGATGTGGACGCGGTGGAGGAATATTGGCACGGCTTGTCGCCGCCCTATGCTGCGCTGTTCGCCTGGGCAGAGGGGCGCGCGCCCCCGCCATCGGCGGAGGACCGGCCGCTGTTTCGCCCCTTCATGCTCGCGCATCCGCTTGATGATCTGCGCGTCGACCTTCGCGATTATGCCGCCGAATGGAAATGGGACGGCATCCGGGTGCAGATTGCGCGCGCAGGCGGCGAGACCCGGCTTTATTCGCGCGGCGGCGACGACATTACCGCGAGCTTCCCCGACATCGCCGGGGCTTTCGCCGTCGACGGCGTCGTCGATGGCGAGTTGATGGTGCGCGGCGCGGCGCAGGGCATTGCACTGGGGGCGGCAAGTGCGGCGAGCTTCAACGCGCTGCAACAACGGCTGGGGCGCAAGACGGTGTCGGCAAAGATGCTGGCGGCGGCACCCGCTTTTGTCCGGCTTTATGACCTGTTGTTCGATGGGGCTGAGGATCTGCGCGATTTGCCATGGACTGCGCGGCGGGCACGGCTCGAAGTGTTTGCGACCAAGCTTCCGGCGGCGCAGTTCGATCTCAGCGGTTTAATAGACGCCGTCGATTTTGAGGCACTTGCTATCCTGCGCGCGGGCGCCCGTGATGCCGCGATTGAGGGCATGATGCTGAAACGGCGC
>PNLG01000435.1 GCA_013822915.1 Sphingomonas sp.
GCCCTCCCGCGCGTGTCGCCGCTGGCGGTGCCGGTGCTGGTGATGATCGGGCGCGAAAGCGTGCCGCAGGGACTGGCCGATGATGCGCTGCTGATCGAGGCCGAGGCGCTGGCCGCGCACGCCATGCGCGTCGATTGAGCGTTGCCGTCTGCCCAATCGAGGCGTAGCATCGCGCCATGCGTCGCGTGTTTGCCCTTTGCCTGTTGCTGCTTGTGCCTGCTGCACCGCTTACCGGGCAGGATCCGGAGCCGCCAACCGATGCGCAAGTGCTGGGAATTGGCACCGATATTCCCGGCCGCCTGACGGTACCGGTCACGATTGCGGGGAAGGGACCATATCCGTTCACCATCGATACTGGTGCCGAACGCACGGTCATTTCGCGCGAGCTCGCCGCGCGGCTGGGCCTTGCCGCCGGGCGCGGGGTGCGGATGACGGCCATGACCGGCACCAGCCATGTCGGCACGGTCGTGATCCCGTCACTGGCGGTGTCAACCGCGGGCAAGGCGCGGATCGAGGCACCGCTGCTCGACGGCGAACATTTGGGCGCGCCGGGGTTGCTGGGCCTTGATTCGCTGCAGGGCCATGCCGTCTCGATCGATTTCGACAAGCAGCGTATGTCGGTCGCCAAATCGCGGCGCAGCGGCTTTGCCGATTATGATCCGTCCGATGTCATTGTGAAGGCCAAGGGGCTGCACGGGCAATTGGTCGTGACCGATGCCTATTACCGGGGCGTGCGGGTCCGGGTGGTGCTTGATACTGGCTCTGTGCTCAGCGTGGGCAATCTGGCGCTGCGGGCCAGGGTCGCGCGCCGCCAAAGCGGGTTCCAGACCGTGGGGCTCACCAGTGTGACGGGGGAAGTGCTCAACGCCGACTATACCCAGATCGGCGAGGTGGAGATCGGGCGCGTCAAGTTCCAGAACCTGCCCGTCGCCTTTGCCGATGCAGCGCCCTTTCAACAGCTTGGGCTGAACGACAAGCCCGCGCTCCTGCTGGGCATGGATGCATTGCGCCAGTTTCGGCGGGTGGACATTGATTTTGCCCGGCGCGAAGTGCGGCTCG
>PNLG01000270.1 GCA_013822915.1 Sphingomonas sp.
GTATCCACGCACACAAAAGGCGCATTGGCGAGCCGCGCGCACAAATTGGCAAGCGCGGCAGAATCGGTGATGAGGTCATGGATATGCATGACGTTCGGTAGCATTGCTTCATGGCGTCATCCACCCTTGGCGCTACTCAATTGCGATCCCATGCTTGACAAGCGCGGGACGAAGCTTTGTTAGGCCGCCATGCATATTTACCGCACGCACCACTGCGCCGCCCTGCGCGCCGATCATGTTGGCCAGCAAGTCCGCTTGTCCGGCTGGGTTCATAAAAAGCGCGATCATGGCGATTTGGTCTTTGTCGATCTGCGCGATCATTACGGCATCACTCAGATTGTCACCGAAGTGGACGGCCCGGCCTTTGCCGTGATCGAAAAGCTGCGGCCCGAAAGCGTGGTGACAGTGACTGGCATGGTGACGGCGCGCGCCGGCGAGGCAGTGAATCCCAATCTGCCGACCGGCGCGATCGAAATCCGCGCCGAAGCAGCGGTGGTGCAATCGGCGGCACAAGAATTGCCGATGCCGGTCGCGGGGGAGGCGGACTATCCCGAGGATATCCGGCTGCGGTACCGGTTCCTCGACTTGCGGCGCGAACGGCTGCACGCCAACGTCATGCTGCGCAGCCATGTAATCGCTTCGCTGCGCCAGCGGATGATCGCGCAAGGGTTTACCGAGTTTCAGACTCCCATTCTGACGGCGTCCAGCCCCGAGGGCGCGCGCGATTATCTGGTGCCCAGCCGCGTCCATCCCGGCAAATTCTATGCGCTCCCGCAAGCGCCGCAGATGTTCAAGCAATTGCTGATGGTCGCAGGCTTTGACCGATATTTCCAGATCGCGCCATGCTTTCGCGACGAGGATGCGCGCGCCGATCGATCACCGGGCGAATTTTATCAGCTCGATTTCGAGATGAGCTTTGTCACGCAAGACGATGTGTTCGCCGCGATCGAGCCAGTGCTGCACGGCGTGTTCGAGGAATTTGCCGATTGGCAGGAGAAGGGCCGGACCGTCTCCGCTCTGCCATTCCGCCGTATCCCCTATCGCGAGTCG
>PNLG01000406.1 GCA_013822915.1 Sphingomonas sp.
CAGGGGAGAAGCGCAAGGACGCACAGTTGGCGCGCGAGGTGGAGTTCTCGATCCCGCGCGAGATGAACGAGAAGCAGGGCGTCGCGCTCGCGCAGGACTTCGTGAAGAAGCAGATGGTCGATCGCGGGATGGTCGCGGACCTGAACGTGCATTGGGACAAGGCGAAGGACGGCAGCCCCAAACCCCACGCTCACGTCATGCTGGCGATGCGCGATGTGGGGCCGGAGGGGTTCGGGAAGAAGAACCGCGACTGGAATGCCACCGAGCTGTTGAAAGACTGGCGGGAGGCTTGGGCGGCGCACGTCAACGAGCGCATGGCCGAGTTGGGGCTTGAGGGCCGGATCGACCATCGCAGCTATGAGGCGCAGGGGATCGGGCTGGAGCCGCAGCACAAGATCGGCCCGGCCGCGTCGCGGCGACCGGGGCAGGGGCTTGAGGCCGAGCGGATCGAGGATCACACTCGCATCGCCCGCGACAATGGCGATCGGATCATCGCCAACCCGTCGATCGCGCTGGACGCCATCACGCGGCAGCAGGCGACGTTCACCACCCGCGACCTTGCCGTGTTCGCGTTCCGGCACAGCGACGGCAAGGATCAGTTCGACCGGGTGATGGGGGCGGTGCGTAGCAGCCCCGAGCTGGTGGCGCTGGGCAGGGACGGGCGCGACCAGGAGCGGTTCACGTCGCGCGACATGATCGCGGTGGAGGCGAGGCTTGAGCGTGCCGGCGACGAGCTGGCGGCGCGGCGGGAACATGGTCTCCCGGCGCACACCATCGCGGGGGCGATCATGCGCGCCGGGAGTGAAGGACTCGTGCTCGGGGGCGAGCAGCGAACCGCGCTGGAGCACATAACGGGGCCGGAGGGACTGGCAAGCGTGGTCGGCTATGCGGGGTCGGGCAAGTCAGCGCTGCTCGGCGTCGCGCGCGAGGCTTGGGAGGGGCAGGGTTACACGGTGCGCGGCGCTGCGCTTTCGGGCATCGCGGCCGAAAACCTTGAAGGCGGTTCCGGCATCCAGTCGCGCACGATCGCCAGCCTTGAAC
>PNLG01000080.1 GCA_013822915.1 Sphingomonas sp.
GGTGGCGCTGTCGAAATCGGCGGTGTCGCGCGGGCGCAGCGTCGCAGCGCGGCGATAGGCGTCGATCGCGGCTTCATAATCGCCGCGCGCTTCCGCACAAATCCCGACATCATAGGCAATCGCGAATTGCGGGGCGGCTGCCTCCATCGCTTCAAGTTCGCGGCAGGCACCGGGCAGATCGCGCTGCGTCGCCCGGATCGCGTCCTTGAAACGGGTGTGCATCTCCTTGGGCATAGCGTCGCGGCTTTCGTAAAAGCGCAGGTCATAGCGTTCGGTGCGGGGCGAGATTTCGCGGGCGATCTCATCGGCGATGCTGTCGGTCATGCTGCGCACGGTGCCGTCGACCGCGCCGGGGGCGGATTGGCCGGGGCACCATTTCACCTCATTATGGCGCGGCTTGCGGGAGGAATAGGCAACGCGGCCATCGGCTGCGCGCGCGATCCGCACATCGGCGGTCAAGTCGATGGTACGCTTGCGACAATAGATAGTCGTCTTTTCCTTGCGGACACATTCTTCCTTGCCGAAATTATCCTTCTTCTTCTCGAGACAATTTTCGCGCTCTTCGGTGGTTCGCAACTCGCTGATTTCGGTGGTGACCAGGCCGGAAAGCAACCCGTCGACATCGCCCGACGCGCGCCCGTTCAGCACGACCACGCTGTAATGCCCGCGATTGGCCAGCGCGCGCTCCAGCGCAAAGCCAAGCCCGCCGCCATCCGGCCCATCGATCCGATCCACGCCCATGCGCTTGAGGAAACTCGGCTCGCGGTAATCGGCCGGGAAGCGCCCGGTCAGTGCCACGGTTTCCGCCGATGCGACGGTTGCCGCGGCAATGACGCCGATCAGCCCCGCCAACGCCAATACCGCTGACCCCCGCCGCATTGCTCCGCTCCCTGCCTCAATCGGAGCGTCACGAATATGCGAAATGCGCCCTACAGCCAACTGCGTTCGCGGAACCATTTGGTGATGATGTATTTTACGCCGCGCACGACCGGCATCCCTTCGTGCAGGGTCAGATCATTCGGGCGGCCATCGGCGGTC
>PNLG01000182.1 GCA_013822915.1 Sphingomonas sp.
CGCAGGCACGCTTGATGCGGTGCGCGCCACCTGCAAGGCATCGGCGAGTTGCGGATCTTGCACCGGGCTGGTCGAGACGCTGCTCGCTATCAGCCTGGGTGACGAATACGCAGGCGAACGTACCGCCAAGCCGATGTGCAAATGCACCAGCTTCACCCATGACGAGGTGCGCGCGCTGATCGTCGAACGCGGTTTCCGCCATATCCCGCAGGTCATGCAGGAGCTGCATTGGGCCACGCCCGATGGCTGCGCGTCCTGCCGCCCGGCACTCAATTATTACCTGCTGTGTGCGTGGCCCGGCGAATATGTCGATGACCAGCAGAGCCGCTTCGTCAACGAACGGATGCACGCCAATATCCAAAAGGACGGCACCTATTCGGTAGTTCCTCGCATGTGGGGCGGGCTTACCAACCCGAAAGAGTTGCGCGCCATTGCCGATGTCGTTGAGAAATACGACGCGCCGATGGTCAAGGTGACCGGCGGACAACGGCTCGACATTTTCGGCATCAAGAAGGAGGATCTGCCCGCCGTCTGGGCTGATTTGGGCGCCGCCGGGATGGTCTCCGGCCATGCCTATGGCAAGGCGCTGCGCACCGTGAAAACATGCGTCGGCAGCGAATGGTGCCGTTTCGGCACGCAGGATTCCACCGGGCTGGGCGTCAAGCTGGAACGCAAGTTCTGGGGCAGCTGGATGCCGCACAAGTTCAAGATGGCGGTGTCAGGGTGCCCGCGCAATTGCGCCGAGGCGACGATCAAGGACTTCGGCGTGATCTGCGTCGACAGCGGTTATGAACTGCATGTGGGCGGAAATGGCGGTATCCACCTGCGCGGCACCGATCTGCTCTGCAAGGTGGCGACCGAGGACGAGGCGATCCACATGGCCGCCGCTTTCGTCCAGCTCTACCGCGAACATGCCCGCTATCTGGAGCGCACCGCGCCGTGGATCGAGCGGATGGGGATGGACTGGCTGCGCGCGCTGCTGATCGATGACATCGCTGGGCGCGATGCGCTGGCCGCGCGCTTCTGGGTGGCCC
>PNLG01000395.1 GCA_013822915.1 Sphingomonas sp.
GGACCGCGCATTCACGGCCTGGCGGCGGGACGAGCGCAACTCGACGCGATTGTCGAACAGTCGCTGAACCGGGCGGGATTGTGGGACGAAGTTAAGGATCGCCTCTCGGACAGCGGCACCGCGCTGTCGGGGGGGCAACAGCAGCGACTGTGCATCGCGCGCGCGATTGCCGTCGACCCCGAAGTCATTCTGATGGACGAACCCTGTTCCGCGCTTGATCCGATCGCAACCGCCAAGATCGAGGAACTGATCCACGAGCTAAAGGGGCGCTATGCGATCGTCATTGTGACACATAATATGCAACAAGCGGCGCGCGTTTCGCAACGCACGGCCTTTTTCCACCTTGGTCAATTGATCGAATATGGCGCAACATCGGACATTTTCACTAATCCTCGCCAGGAACGGACCAAGAATTACATCACTGGCCGTTACGGCTGATATACCGGATAGAGAAACACTTTGGTTGAACACACTGTAAAGGCCTTTGACGACGACATCGGGCAGTTGCGCGGACTGATCGCGCAGATGGGCGGGCTTGCCGAACAGGCGATCATTCAGTCGATGGAAGCGCTGCGCCGCCACGACCTCGAAACGGCCGAGGCGGTCATCGCAGGGGACGTGCAGATTGACGCGATCGAGCAGGAGGTCGAACGGCTCGCGGTGCAGCTCATCGCGCTGCGCGCGCCGCTCGCCGATGATCTGCGCGAAGTGGTCGCCGCGCTCAAAATCGCCAGCGTCGTGGAGCGGATCGGCGATTATGCCAAAAACATCGCGCGCCGGGTGGCGGCGATTGACGATCATGGCGCGATCGAACCACTGTCGGTGCTGCCCGCGATGGCGACGATGGCGACCAAGATGGTGCACGACGTGCTCGACGCCTTTGCCGCGCGCGATGCCGATGCCGCTGTCCAGGTTTGGGAAAGCGACCGCGCGCTCGACGATTTTTACAATAGCCTGTTTCGCGTCCTCATCACTTATATGATGGAAAACCCGGCCAGCATCGGTCAGGGCGCGCATCTGCTTTTT
>PNLG01000281.1 GCA_013822915.1 Sphingomonas sp.
CGACCCGGCTGCTCATTTCGAAATCGACCCTGCCGCGCTGATCGCGGCCCATCGCGCCACGCGACGTGCCCATGCGCTGGCGCTGCTCGGCTATTACCACACTCATCCGCGGGGTGACGCCATGCCGTCGATCACCGATGCACGCTGTGCCGCGCCTGATGGCCTGATCTGGCTAATCGCGACCCGGCAAATGGTGCGCGCATTTCGACCGCGTCCGCTTGGTGCGATCCATGGGCGATTTGATCCGGTGCCAATCGACTTGGTGGTTGGCAAGCGCCCCCCGGAACGAGTAGGCGGTTATGGCCCGGACGGGGCGATGCCGTTGGAGATGTTGGGTTGACACTTAGGCCAGTCGATTTTGCCAGCCTGTTATGCTCGCGGCTTTGCCATGATTTGCTTAGTCCGGTAGGCGCGCTCAACAACGGGCTTGAGCTGCTGGCCGACGAAACCGACCCGGAAATGCGCCAGCGCTGTCTGGAACTCTTGTCGGAAAGCGCGCGGGCGTCAGCCAACAAGCTCAAATTCTTCCGTCTCGCGTTCGGCGCGGCGGGCGGCTTTGGCGAAACGGTTGATGCGCGGGAAGCGCGGGCGGCGATTGAGGGGCTGTTCGGAGACAACAACCGGCTGACGATTGGTTGGCTGGTCGACGATGGCGTGTTGCCCAAGCCTGCGGTCAAGGTGATGCTCAACCTGGCACTGATCGCGGGCGATGCACTCGTGCGCGGCGGTCAGCTCGATATTGGCGCTGAAAGCAGGGGCGAAATCGTCGAAATCGTCGTGCGAGGGGAAGGGCCGCGGGTGGTGCTCGACACCGAATTGCGAACCGCCCTTGCCGGATCGGCTGACGATGCCGTCATCACACCCCGCGCGGCTGCCGCTTATTTGGTCCAGGCGCTTGTCGCCGATAATGGTGGCACGCTTCAGGTGTCAGCCCCCGACGCAGCGGCCCTGCTCTTTGGCGTAGCGTTCAAACGCGGGTAAACGGGTCTTTAACCGCTTATCGTCATGACTGGCCGCGCCTAAAGA
>PNLG01000249.1 GCA_013822915.1 Sphingomonas sp.
ATGCGCCGCTTGCGCGGTATCGACGGCGCGCGCAATCGATGTCGCGTGAAACCGAACGACTTCTCCACGCGGAGATTGACGTTTATACCCGCGCCGAAGCCGACCTGGCCGGTCGCCCCGAAGCCGACACGGCTCGGCTGATGCGCGAACAGGCCTCGCGCGAACTTGCCGTCGTTCAGGGCGAAGCGATGGTTCTGCGCGGGCAGGTGCGCGCAGGACTCAAGCGTTTGCGCGATGGCGAGCCATGGCGCGGGTCGCTGAAATGGTCGCTCGCCATGCCGATGCTGGCGATCCCGGGTCTTGCCCGGCCCCTGTTGGCGGCACGCGAACGGATGAACCGTTTGGACTGATCGCGGCACCTTCTCACCGGCAGCGCGCTGGGGTAGAGGGCGGCCAAACTCAACCCGACGGAGACCGACATGACCATCCAGATTGGCGACACCCTGCCTGAAACCGCTTTTGTAAAGGCAACCGATTCGGGACCGGAAGCGATCGACAGCAAGAGCTTTTTCGCTGACCGCAAAGTCGCGCTCTTCTCCGTTCCCGGCGCGTTCACGCCGACCTGCTCGGCCAAGCACCTGCCCGGCTATGTAGACAATGCCGACGCATTGCTCGCAAAGGGCGTCGACGAAATCGTCTGCACAGCCGTCAACGATGCGTTTGTGCTCGGCGCCTGGAGCAAGAGCAACGCCGCCGATGGCAAGGTGACGATGCTCGCCGATGGGAATGGCGCGTTTGCGACCGCGGTTGGGCTGACCATGGACGGCTCGAAATTTGGACTCGGCACGCGCGGCCAGCGCTTTTCGATGGTGGTCGATAACGGCGTCGTCACGCAATTGAACGTCGAGGCGCCGGGCGAATTCCGCGTCAGCAGTGCGGAACACATGCTCGACCAGCTTTGAGGCTTGTCAGCCGATGGGGAGCGCGCGGCCACGCCGGGCCTCCCCGCCTGCGTCCCCCTCGCTCAGCCGTGCCTGTCTTGCCAGCGTCGCATTGCTGGCCTAGCCCGATGCGATGAC
>PNLG01000081.1 GCA_013822915.1 Sphingomonas sp.
TCGTCAAGCCGATGGCGCGAGCGTTAGCGGCTTGGGCCCGCCTTGGCGAGCGCAATTCAGCCCGCGCCCTGCTCCATCGCTTCACTCGCGGCAAGCCATGCGGTTTCGGCGGCGGCCAACTTGTCGGCGGTGTCGGCGCGGCGCTTCATCAGCTCGGACATGGTCAGTTTCCTCAGCGCCGGCGCGGCTTTGGTCGGGTCGAACAGCGCAAGGTCAATCGCGCTTTGCTCGGCGGTCAGCTTGACGACCTGCGCCTCGGCATCGCTGGCCGCTTTCTTCACCGCTGCAATCCGGTCGCGCTCGGCAGCGGCGGCTTTCTTGTCCTTCTTCTTGAAGCCTTCGGCCCCGCTCTTGGGCTGGTTCC
Organism: Sphingomonas sp.; assembly: GCA_013822915.1. Taxonomy (GTDB): domain Bacteria; phylum Pseudomonadota; class Alphaproteobacteria; order Sphingomonadales; family Sphingomonadaceae; genus Sphingomonas. Next base: position 365 of record PNLG01000081.1, read on the forward strand.
GCCCCAGAATCAGGTCGGTGTAATCGTCCAGGCTGCCCGAATATTCCTTCGCCGTCCCGCCATCGACCAGCACCAGCCGATCGGCCGTCAGCTCGATCATGTGCCGGTCATGGCTCACCACCACCACCGCGCCATTATAATCGTTCAGCGCCTGCACCAGCGCCTCGCGCGCGTCGACATCGAGGTGGTTGGTCGGCTCGTCGAGGATCAGCATGTGCGGCGCGTCGCGGGTGATGAGCGCAAGCGCGAGCCGCGCCTTCTCACCACCCGAGAGCGAGCCGACCTTGGTCGTCGCCTTCATCCCCGAAAAGCCGAACCGCCCGAGCTGCGCGCGGACCGCCGCGGGCGATTTGCCGTCCATCGCGCGGGTCATATGTTCAAGCGGGGTGTCGGCGCCGTCCAGTTCCTCGACCTGATACTGCGTGAAATAACCGACGCGCATCTTGCCCGATTTCGACATTTCCCCCGCCATCGCGGGCAATTGCGCCGCGAGCAGGCGGGCAAGCGTCGTCTTGCCATTGCCATTGCGGCCCAACAGCGCGATCCGGTCATCGGGGTCGAGCCGCAGGTTCAGCCGTTGCAGGATCGGCGTCTCCGAATAACCCACCGCCGCCATGTCGAGCGTGACGAGCGGCGGCCGCAGCGGTTCGGGCGA